>JAZDGZ010000032.1:0-7673 GCA_043806375.1 Pseudomonadota bacterium
GGCATCGGTCGTCACTTTCATGGCCGTATCCGATGCCACGAACTTGGCCATGGCACAATACTTCCTGATCAGGCGCCGATCATTCTTGTCCAGGCATCGGGCCGCCTGATAGGTGAGGAGACGGGCGGCCTCTGTGGCTGCGACCATGTCGGCAAGCATGAACTGAACGCTCTGAATCAAGGAAATGGTCTGTCCGAACTGGACCCTTTGTTTGGCATATCGCACGGCCTCGTCAATAGCCCCCTGGGCCAGCCCAACCGCCTGTGAAGCGGCAAAGAGGCGGCTCGTGTCCAGGGTGGCCATCAAATTGGCCATGCCCTGCCCTTCCTCGCCAATTCTGTTCTTTTCTGGCACGACCAGGTCTTCAAAAAATAATTCCGAATTGATAGACCCTCTCATGCCCATCTTGTTTTCATTCTTGCCGTAAATGAGGCCTTGGGAACCCTTCTCAACGGCGAAGACGCTAATCCCTTTGGCCCTCTTATCGGGGTCTGTATAAGCATATAGACTTATCACGTCGGCCACCCCGCCATTGGTGATGAAGCATTTCTGACCGTTGATCACGTAATGGTCGCCCCTCCGTGCGGCCTGCGTTCTCATGGAAAGGATATCTGAGCCGGCGCCAGGTTCTGTGGCTGCAAAGGCGGCAAGGTTTCCCTTTGCCAGGCCGGGCAAAATTCTCTCCTTTATTTCTTCACTGCCGTCGAAGAGGATAGGCAACATCCCGTCGGCCTGGGCGATCAGGATCAGGGCCGATGAGGCACAGACCTTCGAGATCTCCTCAAGGAGCATGGAAAAGAGCAGGTATTCGGCCCCAATACCCCCATATTTCTCCGGAAGAAGGGGTGTGAGGAGGCCATTATCGGCAAATATCTTTACCGTCTCCCAGGGGAATTCCTGCTTCTCATCGAGCTCGGCCGCCCGGGGTCTTATCTCCTTTTGGGCAATCTCTCTCACCGTAGAAAGAACCATCTTTTGCGTTTCGTTGAGCTCTGTCATCCTTGCCCCCTTTCCATTTTTCTACTGGCTGAGTTCGTACAAATAATCAAAATATGGAAGGGTATGAGCATCAGAAGGGAATGAATGGGAGGCCGAGCCGCTCATCGCCCTGAAGGCAAGGTATGGTGATATCAAAAGCCTCGCTGGGCTGAACCGCCACTTCTAATCCCACAGTCTCTCTCGATATACCGTGATCCCGTATGCAGTATCCAAACTGGCTGCCTGTCTCTGGAAGACCAGATCCGCAAAAAAGCACTCCCCGGAGGTCTCAGTATGCTGGGAGTTAATCTGGATCCTGACACCCGCAACGGCAGGGGGCTCATTCCCGAAAAGGCACTTGTAGTCTTCGTAAACGTTTCGCGTCTCGCTAATCCACTTCCCGGTTTCGGCGGGCCCTGATCGGACGACAATGGCCTTAATGGTCATGAAGGGAGGCGCCCACCAGGCATTGTCCATCAATCCCTGGGGGGCGGTTGTGTCCCAGATATAGAGGATGGCGTGTCTGTTGGAAAAGGCGAGGAAGATCTGGGCTGCCTGGTCATCCGCTTCCCCCCTCCTGAAATCTCCTCCCTCAGGGAGTCTGATTACCTTCCACTTCCATGAGAGTAAAGGATATTGCTGGGGGTCCACTTCCATAGGTTTCTGAAAGGCGAAGGAATTATCAATGCTGCGCAGGTGAAGGGCATGAATATCTCCGTCCTTGATTAAGGAAAAATCCGCTTTTCCAGTCCCCTCTTTGAGCTGCCAGCCCGATGGAACGCCCTTCACGTCAAGCCCCAGCGAAAAATCAGCGATGACCACTTGCCCCGACGACCAGGCGGGAATCGGGAAAAAGAGAGGCATGCAGATCAGCAGGTACCGAAACAGGGCAAACAATGCCATCAATGAACTCCTTTTAGAAAAGAAGACCTCACCTTCAGCCTTGTCAGGCAGGGGCCTGAGTCCTTCAGTCCTTATGGCATGTAGGATCGAATCGGAGAAGACGACGGGTGTTTTGTTGAGTCGTTAAGACTTCGTAATACTCATCAAAAAAAAGTATAGAAGAATCAAACTCCTGTGTCAAGGGAGTAATGCACAAGTCATCCCACCGACTCGCTCTACTCGGCCTCCTGCGCCTGGTCGTGCGGCCGGGACACTGATGAGCTCTTTAATCTCTACAGGTCTAATTCCCGGCAGCTAGCTGCTCAATAAGTGTGCAACTTTGGGCCAAAGAAAAGCATGCGATGCCAAGAATTCAGTTCATCATGCCCTATATGATTGCCCCTTCTTTCCTAAAGCGGGCGATTTCATCTTCGGCGTACCCAAGTTCCAGGAGGATCTCGTCAGTATGCTGGCCCAAAGAGGGGGCCTCTCGCCGCCACGATGCCGGCGTTTCGCTGAAGTCCCAAGGAAAGCCAACCATCTTCGTCTTGCCCCATTGCGGATGATCTACTTCGATGAAGTAATTATTCGCCGCGGCCTGGCTGTCATTAGTGACCTCTGAAAGGGTCTGAATCGGGGTGAAGATGCAGCCCTCCTTTCTTAGGATGGGCATCCATTCGTCTCGGGTCTTGGTCGCGAATCTCTCGTCCAGGATAGCCACCAGTTCTTTGGCATGCTTCCCTCTGGCCTCAATGCTGTTGAACCGGGGGTCATCCCTGATCTCTTCGATTTCGAGTGCCTTACAGATCTTGGGCCAATACCTGTCAGGGTCGAGGTGCGCAATGGCCAGCCATTTGCCGTCCGAACAGCAATAGTGATTGTACACGGGATTCCCTGCCTCGGCCCGCACCTCTCTCGGAAATTCCTGGCCCAGGATCGAAGGCGCCGCGAGGATAAAGGCGAGGCCCGCGATCACACTCCCCATGAGGGAGGTGTCCACCACCTGCCCCTTTCCCGTCTTTTCCCTGGCATATAAGGCTGCAGTGATGCCCCAGGCCGAGATCAACCCGCCCACTTCATCGCCGATGCCGGGCAGGATCTGGGCAGGCGGGGCGCCCCGCTCACCACAGGCCATCATCAGCCCGGAACGCGCAATGCCCGTATAGTCAAAAGAGAGATCATGCGCGTCGGGGCCCTTTCTGCCCCAACCCGAGGCGTGGGCGTAGATGAGACGGGGGTTTCTGGAGAGGAGCACTTCAGGCCCTATCCCCATCTTAATAGGGGCTCCTATACTCATGTTGTTCAGAAAGACGTCCGCCTTATCTATGAGCCTGAGGAATATCTTCATTCCCGTCTCAGACTTGAGGTCCAGGACAATGCTCTTCTTGTTTCGGTTGCTGTGTTCGAAGTAGTAATTGTTGCCCTTGAGACCTGCCATAGCCCCGATGATCTTCATGAACCCCCTTCCGGGGTCCCCTGTCTTCGCCTCTACCTTGATGACATCGGCGCCCAGGTCCCCCAGCCTCATGCCGGCAACAGGGCCCTGTTGAAACATGGAAATTTCCACAACTTTGACTCCTTTTAACGGTCCTGACATCAGTTCTGTTCCTCCTTTTAAAAAAGATTTTTGTAGCCTCGTTCCCACGAAAGAAAGGCATCAAACACGCGGGCGCGCATAAAGGGTGCCCATCCGCGAAGGGCCTCTGATCATTCAGGCCTGTTCTGCAGATTCCTTTCCCCAACAAAAAAAAGAGCCATGGGTTTTGACCCATGGCCCGAGCGTTATTTAAAAATCCATGGGCAGCCCGTTGGGCCCGCCCATGTCCTCTCTTTTCTGTGTCTAGGTCTCTAGACGGAGGAGGGCAGACCCGTTCCGAAAGCTAAAAAATCGAAAGCTCTTAAAGTGGTTCTGCACTCGTCCGATCATCCCGAGCATTTCCTCCATTAGGTTTGTCTTGTATAATAGATTGAATGGAATGTGTCAACCCCCATTTTGTAAGGGAACCCAATCTTTCTAATCCCCCCTGCCTTGCCTCGCTCTCGGCTGGTTAAGGCAAGTGGCCGTTGAGGGAGGAAGATCGAGGTCATCCAGGGCCAAAGGCTTGAGGGGGTTTCCTGGGTGCTATGAAAAAATAGTGACGCAGCGGGGGGATATCAATCCAACATCCGATTCAGGCCTCTACAAACAGCGTTGATTTCCCGCCGCATAAAGAAGGAATCCTGTGATTCGACAGGTGCATGTGCAAAAGGTCCCGTGAAGGGATGGGGCCTGGCCATTGTCAACGGCGTGGACCTCGGGGGAGCGGGGGATCAGGTGCCGGTCTCGGTTCTCAAGGCCTCGATATACCTTTTCAAAACACTTTTGGCCCTTTCGTCCATTTCAAACAATTGAACCCCTGCGCAATGGCGGTTCTCTACTGAAGGTGGTGATGAGTGAAGAATGCGGCCCTTGAGTTCCACAATGTCCTCTCTCAGGCTGATGGTGATCTGGACCGTTTGTCCTGCCTCTAGGGGACGATGGGTTTCCAGCAGAAGGCCGCCCTCGCTGACATTCCGAGTTCGCCCCATACCGCGACCGATGGGAATGTCTCCTTCTCCGAGGATAAGATAATCAACCAGGTTTAGGGTATCTTTCCGGGTGTACTTGCGTCTATTTCGGTCTGCCATCCTCTGCTCCGCAATCATTTTGTGATGGTGGTTTCTATGATTGGTCTATACTCGGTCCTTTGCCAAAAGGACTTGCCCTAGGAGGGCATTTCTGAACAAGAAACCCTTGCTCTTCATGGGCGGCCGTTAGTGCCGGATTCCAACACCTTCAGAGATCTCGATCACGGGATTGCCCTAGAGAGTCGCATATTCCCGCTCGGAAGTCCATTTTTTTTTGCCTCAGGAGAAGAATGGAGATGAGAAAAAAGAGGCTTCAGGCAACTTGCAATGGGTCGGAAAAAGGGTTATCGTACACGCTCACTGGGACGAACCTGCCTGCGGGGTAAAGGGCGGCAAGAGAAATTCGTCAAATCCAGTTTTGTCGTTCCAAAGCTTGCCTTAAAATGCAGGTGGGGTGAGCATCGTGATGTCGCCCATAGGAAGAGGGCAATTACCTGTTGGCGCCAGGGTGAATGTCTGGTGAAACGAAAACTGGCAACGAAGGGATAAAGAGATGGAAGAACTAAGGGTGGTAGGCAAGTCGGTAGAGAGGACTGACGGGAGAGTCAAGGTGACAGGCAGGGCCAGATTTGCGGGAGATCTCGTGGCCCCGGGAATGGTGCACGGCAAGATCCTGAGGAGCCCCGTGGCTCACGCCAAGATCCTGAATATAGACACCAGCCGAGCAAAGGCCCTCCCTGGCGTTTTGGCCGTGATTACGGGGAAAGATTTCCCCGGCAAGCCATACGGGACAAGACCCGATACCCGGGATCAGCTTCCCCTCCCGATCACAAAAGTCCATCATTTCGGGGAAGGGGTCGCGGCAGTGGCCGCCATAGACGAAGACACGGCTGAAGAGGCGCTGGACCTGATCAAGGTCGACTACGAGGAACTTCCCGTCGTCCTGACGGCAGAGGATGCCCTCAAGCCGGACGCCCCGCTGGTCAATGAGTTCAAGGAGACCAATCTCCCATATTTTTCGGATTTCAATTTCGGCGATGTGGAGAGAGGTTTCAAGGAGGCGGATCACATCAGGGAGGAGAAATTCAGCTCCCAGCGAGTCAGTGTAGGTTTCATAGAGCCCCATGCCTGTCTTGCCGAGGTTGATCCGACCGGCAGGATTCTTCTCCAGGGCTCCAAGCAGAGCCCCTATGTCACGTGGCGCCATATGTGCCGGGCACTGGGTATTCCCCTGTCCAAGATGAGGATCGTCAATCCTTTTGTGGGCGGGGGCTTCTCGGGAAAACATGATCCCTTTGATGTGGATTTTGCAGCCGTAAGGCTGGCCCAGATCACGGGTCGCCCTGTGAAGATCGTGTTGAATTATGACGAAGTCCTGGCGGCCTACAGGCAACGAAACGCCATGGATGCCCGTTTGAGACTCGGGGTCAAAAAGAACGGCGAAATTACGGCCCTTGAAGCCGAGTGCGTCCTTGAAGGAGGGCCCATCTGCGGGATAGGCCCCTTCAACATCTACTACTTCGGGGCCTTCCTTAACATCCCTTACAAGATCCCCGCCATCAAGTACCACGGAAGCCTGGTCTATTCGAACAGGGCTCCGTGCGGCACGGTGAGGGGCCAGGAGATTGTTTTGGCCCAGTTTGCCCTGGATTCCCTGCTCCATATGGCAGGCGAAGATCTTGGCATAGACCCTGTGGAAATGAGGCTTAAGAATGCGGTAACGGATCATTGGACCACGGCCAACGGCATCGTGGTGGACGTCTCCGGGCTTTCCAGGGGGATTGAGAAGAGCGCTGAGGCGATTCAATGGAAAAAGAGCAGAAAGCAGAGACCCAAGGGAAGAGGCATCGGCTTCAGCTGCGCCTCCCACCCTTCAGGACCGAGGCTCGGGGGCCATTTTGGTTCTTCCGTTGTCCTCAAGCTTGTGGAGGACGGGAGTGTCGTTGTAACCCATGGCGGGACGGAAATCGGGCAGGGCTGTAATACCGTGTTCTGCCAGATGACCGCAGAGGTGCTCGGGCTTACCATGGAGGATGTGGTCCAGGGGGTGAGCGATTCGGACACGACCATCTTCGACTCGGGCATGTTCGGAGACAGGTGCACCTACTGGGACGGCAATGCAACGATTCTGGCGGCCAAGGACCTCAAGAGACAGCTTGCCGAGACAGTGGCCAAGGACTTGAACGCAAACCCGGAGGACCTCGAATTCAAAGACAAGCGGATTTTCGTCAAGGGGAATCCGGAAAAGGGCGTTGACTTTCTGCTGGCGGTAAGGAGGGCCTACTACGAGCAGGGGACGCCCCTCTACGGCAGGGGATACTGGGCGGCCACAGACATAGATCTTGTGGACTGGAAAACAGGAAAGGGTAACTTGGCCCACGGCCTCGATTTCATCGCCACGGCCATCGAGCTGGAGGTGGACGAAGAGACGGGGAAGGTCAGATTGATCAAGGCGGCTCACGGAGATGATGCAGGCCAGCCCGTGAACCCCCTTATGCTGGATGGACAGGTGATAGGGGGAAGTACGCACATGATGGGTCACGGGCTATTGGAAGAATCTCTCTATGACGAGAAGGGACGTGTGCTGAATTGCACCTGGCGGGATTACAAACAGCCGACGAGCATGGATGTGCCGGAGGATATCGTTGTGGAGCATATCCATACCCACGACCCTTACGGTCCCTTTGGGGCGAAAGGGGCGGGGGAGGCAAGCTCGTGTTCAACGCTGGCGGCCATAGCGAACGGGATTTATGATGCGGTAGGGGTGAGGATCAAGGATCTTCCGATCACGCCGGAGAAGATTCTCAGTGCCCTGAAAGATAAGAAGGAGGGACGGTCATGTTCATAAGAAGGGTGCCAAAATTCGAATACCATGCCCCGGCATCGCTTCAGGAAGCTCTGGACCTTTTGGCCAGGTATGGGGAAAAGGCCGAGGTTTTTGCCGGAGGGACCGACGTCATCGTGGCGATGAAAAGAAGGGAAAAAGTCCCCGAGAACCTCGTGAACCTGAAAGGCATAGGGGGCCTGCAGGAGATCGAATCTTATGGGAAAGAGGGAATAAAGATCGGAGGTCTGACGACCCTGGGAGAACTCGAACGTTCAACGGTGGTCAAGGAGAAGCTTCCTGTTCTACGGGACGCCCTCAAGGTGATGGCCGCCCCCCAGGTACGGAACCTTGCCACTATCGGGGGAAATCTTTGCAGTGC
>JAZDGZ010000033.1:0-9299 GCA_043806375.1 Pseudomonadota bacterium
TATTTAACCTTTGGATGAACTGACTTGACATAACGCTTCGTCCACTCAAAAGGGGGTGCGTTCTCATTGTGGACGGAAACAAAAGTATCGGTGGGCAACCTTGCCCACAATTGACCCATACCGGCGATGAATAAGAATGCCGCAACATGGCGGATTGATTTTTCCTTGACGCACAAGGGTGAATCCCGTATAGTCCAAATCCGAGAAAGGAAGGTCTTATCACTTATGGGATACGAGAAAAGATCATCCGGCCGCGCAGATTCTCCCCCGGCAGTCTATCAACCGCAAGTCCTGTATGACAAAATGCTGCAGGAAAAAGATGTCATGGTTACCATGCGCGATGGCGTTCGCTTGTGCGTTGACATCTATCGTCCCGATGCTCCGGGCCAGTTTCCCGCGCTTCTGGCCATTGCCCCGCACAACAAAGACCTGCAGACCCCCGAACTCGCCCAGGGGATGCCCCCCCAACCTGCCTGGTCCACCCTGTGGACGGGGGCCATTGAAAGCGGCGACTCGGACTATTTCGTATCACGAGGGTACGCACACATCATCGGAAATGAGAGAGGGGCCGGCAAATCCGAAGACGGGGAGTTTTCCGAATGGGATTCCTATGATCTCATCGAGTGGATTGCCCAGCAGGAATGGTGTGACGAAAACGTAGGCATGGTGGGCATCTCGGCCTTCGGCGGCGCCCAGCTTCAAGCGGCTCTCCGGCAGCCCCCCCACCTCAAGGCCATATTCCCCTACGATCCCAGGGGGACCTACGCTGACCGGATGTTCATGGACCGTTACCCGGGCGGGCTGCTCCACACCTTCTTCTACCTCCTGGATCACCTCTCCGTACAGCACGCGGTGAGGAACGCCCCCGGGACCCTCCCGCCAGAAAAGGAACGCCTCTGGGAGGAGGCCATGAACAATCCGGACTTCAAGATGTACGGGCACATTTACAACGTGGTGGTCCAGAAGGGGCAGCACATGCCTCACCTGTTCGACATCCTCTTAAACCCCTATGATACGCAAGAAGCGGTGGAGAGGGTGGATGCCGACTTCCAGAAGATCAAAATACCGGTCTACACCGGTGCCGGCTGGTACGCCTACAGCTACAAGCAGCACCTGCAGGGGGCACAGAACTGGTTCGGGAACATAAACGTGCCCAAGAAGCTCATGTTCACCGGGCCCGCCCATCTGGAGCGTCCCTTTCATTCCTTTCATGATGAGATCCTGAGGTGGTATGACTACTGGCTGAAGGGGATCGATACCGGCATTATGGACGAGCCCCCGGTGAAGGTTTGGGTCATGGGCGCTAATGAGTGGTATGACGCCCAGGACTGGCCTTTGCCGGAAACGGAATGGACCAAATACTACCTCCACAGCTGGGAGCGCCTCAGGAAGGAACCCTTCACGCCGGCGAGCCGAGATGCCTACCAGGCCCCCGACGCCTTTTTGCAGATGCCCCCCACCCAGACGAATACCACCCAGAAACTCAGGTACATGACCGAACCCCTGAGCGAGGACACCCTGGTCATAGGGCCGATCGCCCTCTATCTGTATGCCTCCATCGATCAGGAGGACACCAACTGGATCATCATTCTGAAGGATGTGGGACCGGACGTCTCGGTCCGCACGGCCAGGGAGGGGGAGAGGGCCATTCCGACCGATCTCCCCGAGAGGGAGTTAACCAGGGGCTGGCTTAAAGCCTCCCATCGGGCCCTGGACCCGAAGAGGTCGAAGCCCTGGAAACCCTGGCATCCGCTCACACGAGAGGCTCAGAAGCCCGTTGTGCCCGGGGAAATTCAGGAATACGCCATCGAAATCCTATCTACGGCCAACCTCTTCAAGAAGGGGCATCGGATTTGCGTGGAGATTACGAGCCTGGATCTCCCAACAGGAACAGCAGGGGCGACCAACGTGGAATACATTCCCTATCACATATGCAGCAGCAAAACGACGGTGCACAAGACCTATCACAGCGAGCAATATCCCTCACATCTCCTTTTGCCCGTCATACCGGCAAAAAGGGGTGAGATTGCGTAAGACGGGTTCCATGGGCGAAAAAGGATGTATCCCATTCTATAGGAAGGAGGTGAAAACGCAGGTCTGATCGGAGGAAGGTTCGTCGTTGATCAAGAAAAAAGGAGGAAGACCAAATTTTCGAAGGAACCACGAGGAACGAACACGAATGGGTGCGGCTCTGTCGAAACTCGAGGCACTCACTGTTCACTCTCAACTGAAACGGGCATTGATGATCAAAGAGTTCATTCCAGTTCAACGCATTTTTGAGGAGGTGGATCATGAGACGTTTTTTTCTTGGCTTGTTCCTGTTGATGATCGTCCATGGACTGGGCCTGGCAGGGGTTTGTGAGGCCCAGTCCTATCCCGATCGACCCATTCAACTTCTAACCCCCGGGACAGCGGGATTCATGCAGGACGTGAGCTGCAGGCATTTCGCGGAGGGGATGGCTAAAATCCTCGGCTCACAGATTGTGGTGGTGAACAAACCGGGCGGATCCATGACCATCGCCGTGGACGCCGTAGTTAGGTCAAAGAAAGACGGCTACACCTTGCTTTATGCCAGCGGCTCACCTCTCATCTACGTCCCCAACACGAAGCCGGAGGTTGTCCCTTACGACCCGTTCAAAGATTTGGAGCCTTTGGGCGGCTGGGCCATTATGGCATTTACCGTTGCGGTGCAGAAGGAATCACCCTGGAAGAGCTTCCAGGAGTTGGTGGAATACGCAAAGAAGAACCCTGAGAAACTGCGGGTGGGTTCTCCGGGGGCACTGACCACGGACAACTTCAACGTGGAGATTGTCAAGGCCGCGACAGGCGCTGAATTCACGGTTGTTCCCCTGTCCATGCACCCCACCGTAGCTTTGCTGGGGGGGCATGTGGAGGTCATCTTCAGCCCTGTCACCGAAGTGGCCAAGTATGAGGCGGGAGGACAGTTTCGAACCCTGCTGCTCTCTACGAAGCTGCCGAAATTCCCGAATGTTCCCACCTTGAGCTCGCTGGGGTACAATCAGGACTTGATCACGGGATGGTTCGCTTTCTTTGCCCCTTCGGGCATACCCGAACAGGCGAAGAAGGTTCTCATCCCAGCCATCGAAAAGGCGTTCAAGAGTCCTGAAGTGAAAGAAAAGGTCGAGAAATTGGAGTTCTTTGTCGAGTACAAGTCTCCCGAGGCATTCAAGAAGATCATGGAGGCGGAATTCGAGAGGGCAGGCGCCATAGCGAAGAAAATAGGATTGCAGAAGAAGTGAGTATCGCGACTTTGAGTTTGAAGGGGAAGGCTTTCCGATGAGAAAAGCTGACCGGATCAGCGGGACGTTCTGCCTCTTGTTCTCTGCATTCATCACCATTGAATCCTATCGCCTGGGCCTGGGGGTGCTTCACCGTCCAGGCCCAGGATTTCTTTTTTTCTGGGCAAGTATCGTCTTGGGCTTGCTGTCACTGGTGGTCCTTTCGAGAACCTGGACTGAAAAGGAAAGACCTGACAGGGAAGTTGACATCTTCAGGGGGGAGAATCTACGAAAGATCCCCCTCGTCTTGATGGTTCTCTTCCTCTATGCCTCATTGCTGGAGACACTGGGCTACATCTTGGTGAACTTGCTGCTGTTCCTCGCCATTTTCGGAGCCATTGAGCGGAAATCCTGGCGCTTCACGGTCCTCGTGAGTATCGCGGTGACGACGGCTGCTCATCTGATATTCGATGTGGCGCTCAAGATCCAGCTGCCTAAGGGGCTGTTGGGCCTCCTGAGATTCTGAATGCCTGTGTGAACCGATGGACTCAATTCAAAGCGTTCTGTATGGGTTTCAAGTCGTTTTGCAGCCCGCCAACCTGTTCTCCTGTTTTTTCGGCGTGCTCATAGGGACCTTGGTAGGCGTGTTGCCCGGTCTCGGGCCGGGTGCAGCGATCGCTTTGCTGCTTCCTGTCACGTTCAATGCGACACCCGTCTCTGCCATCATCATGCTTGCGGGAATCTACTATGGAGCCATGTACGGGGGGTCCACGACCTCCATTCTGGTCAACATCCCGGGCGAGGCCGCCTCGGTGGTCACCTGCCTGGACGGGCACCAGATGGCCCTGAGGGGAAGAGCGGGGGCTGCACTCGGTATAGCGGCCTTTGGATCTTTCATAGCTGGAACGATCGCAGTCATTGCCCTCACCTTTCTTGGTCCTGTCCTGGCCGGATTTGCGCTAAAATTCGGGCCCCCGGAGTATTTCTCCATGATGGTGGTCGGGATCCTGGTGCTCACTTACCTCGGTACCGGCTCCATGGTGAAATCTTTGATGATGGCCATTATCGGTTTGATCATCAGCGGTGTGGGTACGGACATCACGAGCGGGGTATACCGTTTCACCTACTGCAGGAGCATGCTGGACGGGATCGGCATTGTCCCCACAGTCATGGGGCTCTTCGGGATCTCTGAAGTTCTCCTGAACCTTGAAACCGAACTCCGGCGGGAAGTGGTCACTACCCGCCTCAAGAACCTGTTTCCCACGCTCAAAGATTGGGCGGCTTCCATAGGGCCCATCCTGCGAGGCACGGTTCTGGGGTTTTTTCTGGGCATCTTACCCGGGGGTGGGGCGGTCATATCGTCTTTTGCCTCTTACGCCATTGAAAAGAAGGTTTCCAAGCATCCGGAACAGTTTGGAAAGGGAGCGATTGAAGGAGTCGCCGGGCCTGAGGCAGCCAACAACGCCTCTGCAGGTGGAGCGTTCATCCCCCTCCTCACCCTGGGGATTCCCGCCAATCCCGTGATCGCCATTTTGATGGGGGCCTTGCTGATCCACGGGCTGCAGCCAGGTCCGCTGCTGATGACCAATGCCCCGGATGTTTTCTGGGGAACCATCGTGAGCATGTATGTCGGCAACGGGATGCTTCTTGTTCTCAACCTACCCTTGATAGGCCTCTGGGTGCAGGTGTTGAGGGTGCGCTATTACCTGCTCTATCCCTTGATCATTCTGTTCTGCTTGACGGGTTCCTACAGCATAGGGAACAACGTTGGAGATGTGGTGATCATGCTCGTCTTTGGCATCGTGGGCTATTTGATGAAGAAGTTTAAGTATGAGGGTGCACCCATGGTGCTTGCCATAGTCCTGGGAGGGATGTTGGAGGCGAATTTCCGCCAGTCCCTCATTCTGGCCCGAGGGGATTTTGCCGTTTTTGTTTCGAGGCCCATATCCCTCGGGTTCCTGATCATTGCGGCCATTTTGCTGATTGTCCCGATCTTCACCCAGCGGAAGAAGCTATCAGCATTGAAGGAGTGACAAGAGAACTACGGACGTTTAGCAGGGTGCTGAAAAAGTCCCTGCACACAGGTCGCCCAAAAACATCCGGATGCAAGGCGCCCGAAACCGGGGACCCACCCGAGGGGTGGGGAGTCTGCGCCCTGCGCAGACAAATCCCGAGGGGCGAGGCGTACTTGCCAGTACGTCGCAGCGACGAGGCGTAAGGGCAATCCCGCCCTTGGCGGGACAGATGGGTGTTTTTCAGCAACCTGACAGAGAGGCTGCTATGATAACCAAGCCCACAAGAACAGGCAAACCCATCATTCGAGAACATCGCATACCCTCTCCGGGCAGCAGGCCCTACATTATCACGCCAGGTCCTGACGGCCATCTCTGGTTTTGCGAGAGCGGGGTGTCCAAGATCGGCCGGCTTTCCCCGAGGGATGGCAGCATTGCCGAATTCACTATTCCCACGCCGGACAGCCAGCCGGTGGGCATCATCGCAGGCGCGGACGGGAATCTGTGGTTCGCCGAGTATTCGGGCCACAAGATCGGGCGGATCACCCCGGAGGGAAAGATCACCGAGTTCCCGCTGCTCACGCCGAAGGCCGGTCCGAACGGGATCATCCTGGGGCCTGACGGAAATGTGTGGTTTTCCGAAACCGATGTCGCCCAAATCGGGAGGATCACCCCGGACGGGGTGGTGACCGAATTCAAGCACGGCATTTCTCCAGGAAGCAAACCCCTTGCCATTGCGGTGGTGGGCGAGGAACTGTGGTTCAGCGAGGCGGAGGGCAATCGCATTGGGAAGATTACCCTGGAGGGGGTCGTCTCCGAGTACCCGGCCCCGAGTCGTGACAGCGGACCGCGCGCCATCGTCGTGGGACCGGACGGAAACCTCTGGTTTGTCGAAAGCGTAGGCAACGCCATCGGGCGCATGGACCGCAGCGGTCGCGCTGTCGCTTTTCCGTTGCCCCGCCCCGGGGCCGGCCCCCGGGGAATCGCCCTCGCTCCGAACGGGGAGTTCTGGATCACCGAGAATGCGGCGAACCTCGTCGCTCGCATGTCCGTGACCGGCCAGATCCTAGCTGAATATCCGCTCCCCACGGAGCAGAGCGGGCCACGGGCCATAACGGTCATTCCCGACGGCCGAGTGTTCTTTTCAGAGTACGATGCGGGCCAGATCGGGGAGATTGTTCCGGCCCGATAACCTCGGCCCGGGGGTTGCTCCCCCTTGGGCCGCGAAAGGGGGCTTCTATGAGCGAGAGAAAGGATGTCCGTTTTCTGGCCGAGTTCGACGCCAAAAAGGGTGAGTTACCCGAGGGAGTGGCCCTTGACGGCGACAGGATCTATGTCGGCATGACCCCCACCCGGCAGGTCTTCCGTCTCACCCAGGGGGGCGGTTACGAGCTGTTTGCCTCTCTTCCTCAAATGGAGCCCGGAAAAGGTTTGATGACCGGCATGTTCGTTGGGCCTGCGCATGAGCTTTACGTCAACCTCGTGTCTACCGACCCCTCGGTTCCGGGCGGTGTCTACCGCGTGCCGGCGGGCGGTGGGGCAGGCGTGCTTTTCGCAACAGATCCGAGCATGGTCTTCCCAAACGACCTCAAGTTCGACGCCGACGGCTCCCTGTTCATGACGGATTCCTCGGCCGGCGCCATCTGGAAAATCACTCCTGAAGGTCAGGCCAGTCTGTGGTTGCATCATCCCCTTCTCGCCGGAGACCATACCCGGTGCTTTCCCGATCAAGGCGGTTTCGACACCGGTTCAAACGGAATCGTGCTTGGCCTGGACGGGGCCGTCTACATCGCGAACAGCGATCAGGCAACCCTGGTTCGTATATCGCGGACAGCCCGTGGCGAGGCGGGCGAGCCTGAGATCGTAGCCGGGCCGGATTGTGCCGCGTTGAACGGCGCGGACGGACTTGTACAGGACAGGGACGGCACCTTCTACACGGTGGCCCACCGCTCGAACACGGTCGTGAAGATCGTTTTGGGTAAGCCCCTCCAAATCCTTGCAGAGGGCACCCCTCTTGATTTTCCTGCAAGCATCGCCTTGAAGCGCGACTCGGAAGGGTTCCGGGCGATCATCACCAACTTCGCCATCGAGACCGGGATGACCCACCCGGACCGGGCGCGACCTGGTGTGGTCAGCCTTGGTCTCGATTAGCAGGCTGCCCCCAGCCGTCTCTCTTGGCTCTTGAAAAACCATTCAACCGGGCTTTTCCGCCGGTATCCGCTGACGAAGGTGGGCGGTCACTTCCACATGATCTTGGGCGGTTTCCGCTTCGGGAGTCGGTGGTACTCCAGTCGGGGATATCCCAGCATCATGGGGTAGTGGTGAGGGGCCTTCTCCGGCAACCCAAAGGCCTGCTTCAGCGGTTGGGAGTGGAGAAGGGCGCGCTGAAGCAATCCCGCCCAGCAAGTGCCCAACCCGAAGGGCAAGGCGGCCAGTTGCAGGTAGGTCAGGGCGGCCGCGATCTCCACCATGCCGTTGGGCGTTTCGGCAGGTGCTGAGGCCAGGATCAAGACAGGGGCCTTTCGGAGAATCGTGTCATGGCCCGCCTCCCAGCCCGCGAGAATTCTTGCGAAGTAAGGTGGGAAGATTGCGGGGGAGGCTTTTCGCAAGAGGTCTCGAATCCAGTCGACCGCCATCTCGGCAAACCGCTTTAGTTGGTTTCTGTCGGTGAAGACCCACCATTCCAGGAGCTGGGTGTTTCCTCCCGTGGGGGCATAGCGGGCAATCTCAATCAGCTTCTGAACCTTCTCCTTTTCCACGGGCGCATCTCGATACTGCCGAATCGAACGCCGGCTGCGCAGGAACTGAACGGCCTGTTCTGGGCCGACCACAAGATCTTTTCTGACCGGCGGGCACCCTTGAGCAGGGATCTGCGCATGGCTCAGGGCACCGTGAGGACATGCGGCGACACAGTGCCCGCAAACCAAGCAGGCCTCTTCTCCCCCGGGAACCACCTCGGGAAAAGACGCCTTGTCCTTCAGTTGGATGATTCCTGCAGGGCACTCGCTCGCGCAGACGCCGTCTCGCTTGCACTTGCTTACATCAACCTCAATGAGTGTCATGATTTCTCCTTTCCCTATGGTTCAAGATAAGGGTACCCCTCTGGGGGAATGCCACCCCTGTCGCCTTTGCCAGTATTCTTGGATTCGGGTTGGCACGTTGGACAATCCATTCCTCCATGACAGTGATCAGTTCTCTGCGGCAGTCTTCCACGGTCTCAGCGTTCGCCCAGACCTCTTTGAAACCCGGGACCTCGGCGAACTACGTCCCATCGTCCAGCTTCTTGTATTCCGCCCTTTCTATGGCCTTCTGGCAATACTCGAAAATCATATGCTTCCTCCCATATGAATCGCCTTTTCTTAAACGGAGTATAGTGCATTGGCCATGGTGATTCAACAGTGCAGGGTGTGGGGAGCAGGGGCCAGGAGCTCAGGGTAGCGATAGGGCGGCAAAACTGAAAAGGGGTTACAGTGGATATCCTGTAACCCTCAAAGAATGCGGGGCATCGTTGGCGGGCGGAGGCGCCGCAGAGCCAATGAGCTTAGGCGACAGTGCCCAGAATGCAACCGATTCGACGCCAAAAGGTGTCGCCGGGGGCAATCTGATGAATCTGATCGAGGCGAAGCACCAAAGGTGAATTGACATCTTGAGGCATTCTGATAGAATCCCTAACGACTTTACTCCTATTTACCGAGAGTTAGTAAGAACAGACAAGCACCGCTCTTGAAAACGCCATAACAAGTTCAAGCGTTTCAAAGGAAAAGTCATCACCGGCTTTCCGCCTACGCGAAGGAGGTAACTATGGAAGTCACGGTTCAGGTTCCGGAGAGTTCCTTTTCTGCCCTGCGTACCACCCCCGAAGAATTCGCCATGGAGATGAAAAGGGCCGCCGTGGTGAAATGGTATGAGTTAGGAAAAATATCCCAGTCCAAGGGGGCGGAAATCTGCGGCGTGAGCCGGGAAGAATTCCTCCGCATACTGGGAGAATACAAGGTGTCTGTCATCCAGTACGACGAAGACTCCCTTGATCGAGAACTGGCATGAAGGG
>JAZDGZ010000034.1:0-5276 GCA_043806375.1 Pseudomonadota bacterium
TTCCGCGTTCTCCAGGTGAGCCATGGCTGGATGCCTATTTTGTTTGAAAAATGCGAACGCGAAGAGGGCTATAACCCCTTAAAGGATAACATCGAGTGGCAGCCTGCCTATGAATCCAATAAACTGGGCCTTCGGTCGGAAAAGGACTGCACGACTTCCCTGGAGGGCCTGTTTGCCGCAGGAATGGCCAGGACCTTGGGAATCAATCCCTTTACCGGGTGGTCCATTGCCTCATGTACCTGGTCGGGATACGCGGCCGGAGAGAGCGCCGGTAACCACGCGGAGAATGCCCCATCAGGAGAAATAGATCTTTCTGATTTAAAGGAAAAAAGAAGGCGCTTCCTTGCACCCCTAGAAAATGAAAACGGAGAAGATCCTGATGCATTGGTTCATGCCCTCCAGAAAATTCTCTTCCCGGCTCACATCCTGATTATCATGAGCGAACCCAACCTGCGGAGTGCGCTGGAGAAGGTTGTCGGATTAAAAAGGGAAAAGCTGCCCCAAACGAAGGCATCCGACTTGAGGACGCTGATTAAGACAAAGGAAACCCAAACCATGTTTCTTTCCGCTGAAATGACCCTCAGGGCGGCCCTAATGAGGAAAGAGACGAGAGAAAGCATATACTACCGGGAAGATTTTAAGGAGTCCGATAACTTGAATTGGCTGAAATGGATCATCGTAGAAAAAGGGAAGGATGGGGAAATGCATTTCTCTACCGAGGACATTCCCTTTGATCGGTACAAGTTTCGACCGTAACATTTGATGCCTTCGTAAACGGCAAAAAGTCCCAAAAGCCCTTTTTCGTCATTCCGGCTCCCGCCCCGCGGGGCGGGAATAGACTCCAGCCGGAATCCAGTATTTTCATGGGGCTAAAAAAACCTGGCCTAGATGGGCCTCCCTCTGCTCCCTTATGGCGCCTCTTGCCGAAGCCGAGTGTAAACCTGCAATTGACAAGGCTGGTTTCAACTGTATACAGCCCTTCGCGGTCACTTACCCCCGCTCTTTCTCCTCCGACAGATAGCCTCTGGACACGCTCCAGCAGTCTTTCAATCCTGATTTTCCCACCAGATTATTCATTAACCAAATCAAAAGGATAGACATTGGGGCCGGGCGTCTGTGGCGCCTCCTTTCCGCTCATGTTCCGCCATCTCGCTTTCTGAAAAGGCATGGGAATTGCAAAAGGATAATTTAGATTTTCAATGGAGTAGGCCCGATGGTCTCTCTCGGGGCCCGAGGAGCATATCAAACCGTTTTATGGAAACATGGGCTTCATGTTTCAAAAAAAAGGAGGGATGAGTATGAAAGGTAGCAGCTGGCTTCGATTGATTGTTTTCCTGGTATGTCTTGGGTTTATCCTGCCTGCCTTTGCAGCTGATGAAGCGAAAAAGGATGAAACGAAGATAAAAGGAACCATTGTTGCATCGACCCCCGATCCCAGCGGAAAACTCGCACCAATCATCATACAGACCGATAAGGAGCAATTTGGGGTAATCAACAATGCCGTGGCAAAAAAGATGGCAAAATATCCCGGCCAGAAGGCGACAGTAACAGGCAAGGTTCAGGAAATGGATGGCAAGAAGGTCATCGAGGTCTGGCTTTTCGAGCGCCAAGACCCATCAGGGAAAAAACCCAAGATCAAACAACCTTCCTAATGGGGAGCCCCCCACCGGTAGCATGCTCTATCATGGGGCCTGAGGACTTAGAGATTGAGGGGGTGTCTGACCCCCTCAACTCTTCTACAGATCTGAAACCCGCAAGGATTCTGAGAGGCCTCGACAGGGTCATCCGAATATCGCCTCCACAAAATCCTCGGCGTCAAAAGGCCGCAGATCGTCCAGTCTTTCCCCAATGCCAATGAATTTTATGGGAAGTCCGAGTTGATGAGAAATCCCGACCACGATCCCCCCTTTGGCCGTGCCGTCCAGCTTGGTCAGGATGATGCCCGTGATCCCCAGGGTCTTATGGAAGATCTCCGCCTGGGCAATGGCGTTCTGTCCCGTTGTTGCGTCAAGGACCAGCCATACCTCGTGGGGGGCGCCCGGCAACTTCCGCCCGGCGACGCGGTAGATCTTCAGCAACTCATCCATGAGGTTCGTCTTGGTGTGGAGTCGGCCCGCCGTATCGATCAAGACCACATCGGTTCCCCTCGACAGGGCGGCGGAAAGGGCATCAAAGACAACCGCTGATGGATCGGATCCCTCCTTCTGTTTGATCACCTCCGCACCGACCCTTTCCCCCCAGATCTCCAGTTGTTCAACCGCCGCCGCCCTGAAGGTGTCTGCGGCCACAAACATCACGCTCTTCCCTTCGCCGACAAAATGGTGCCCTGCCTTGCCGATGGTTGTCGTCTTGCCTACGCCGTTGACGCCGATGACCATGATCACCAGGGGCTCCCCGGGTCCCGGCATACGATGCTCCGCCTCGCACACCTCGAGAAACGTGAGGATATGAGCCTTCAGGGCGCCCTTCAGTTTTTCCGGGCTGTCGAGTTCCTTTCTGGCCAGGGCAGCCTGAACCCCCTCGATCAGTTCCCGGGTGGTGGCGACCCCGAGATCGGAAGTGAAAAGGATCTCCTCCAGTTCTTCCAAAAGATCTCCATTAATCTCCTTCTTGCCAAGAATCAGCTGATCCAACCGGCCTGCAAAGCCGGAACGGGTTTTTGAGAGCCCCTCTTTGAGCCTGGAGAAAAGGCCCTTCTTCTCCTTGTTCTCTTCTTTCTCTTTCCTTTTGAAAAATCCCATCGTCTCCTGAACCCTTCTGCTGCGTCCTGAATGAATCTGCCTAGAGCCTTTTCAAGAGGCCCTAGGCAGAAAAAATGTCTGGCTCCATAGAGGGGGGTTAATTCGGACTAAATCCCTCAAGATTCACTGAGACGATCTTCGAAACCCCCTGCTTCTCCATCGTAACCCCGTAGAGCCTATCGACGATCTCCATCGACCTCCTGTTATGGGTCACCAGGATGATCTGGGAGTATTTCCTTATCTCCTTCAGCAGTTCATTAAAGCGGTCGATATTGGCCTCATCCAGGGGGGCGTCCACCTCGTCGAGGAGACAGAACGGGCTCGGCTTGATCAGATAGATGGCGAAGAGGAGGGCCATGGCCACCAGCGCCTTTTCACCGCCGGAGAGAAGGCCCATATGGCTCAATCTCTTACCCGGAGGCCGCACCTCCACCAACACGCCGCTCTCCAGGGGTTTTGTCTCGTCCATCAGTCTCAGCCCCGCGGTTCCACCGCTGAAAAGAATGGGGAAAACCACCTTTAGCTTTTCATCCACCTCCTTGAAGGTATTCATGAACTTATCGAGACAGGTCCTGTTGATCTTTCTGATCGCCTCGTTCAGGGAATCGATGGCAGCCAGGAGGTCCTCTCTCTGACCCGTGATGAATGCGTGTCGCTCCTTGAGCGCCTCATGTTCCTGAATGGCCGTCAGGTTGACCTCACCGAGCCTCTCTCTCAGCTTCTTCTGATGATCAAGCCTCTCCCTGATCTCTACGGGAGAAAACTCTCCTACCAGGTATTCGTTGTGGATTTCGGGCAAGTTCAGATTGTACTTATCCCGCACGGATTCAGTCAGCCCTTCCATCTTGAACCCGATTTCCGACTGCTCCATTCTGGCCCTGTGAATCTTCTCCTTAACCACCTCCAGTTCCCCCCGCAGGACCTCGCCCTTCCTCTCTTCTTCGCGAATGCCGTTCCGGAACTCATTGCGGTCTTGATCGGCGGAATTCACGGCTTCTTCAGCCCGGCGCAGGCCTTCGTACAGGTCTTGCAGTTCCTCCCGCAAGGCCTCTTCTTTTAGGAGACAGTGCTGGTACCTCTCTCTTGCCCCCAGGATCTCCTCCTCTATTCTCCTGAAGGTCTCCTGGGCCTCCCTGGCGAAATCATTGATCCTCTCCACCTCTCGGCTGAGGCCCCTCTGCTCCTCGTGGGAAAGGCTGCAATCCATCTTCAGCCTGGACATCTCATTGCGGAAACCCTCGAATTCCTCCTCGCTCTCCTTCAATTCTACTTCTTTCTCACGCAAGTAGATCTCTTCCTGCTCTCTCTTCTGCTTGCACAGGACGAGTTCCGATTCAACCTTGCTGAGTGCGTCCTTGTGTCTGTTCTGCTCCCTGTCCCTCTGCTCAAGTTCATCGGATATGCGGCTCGACAACCTTTCGAGTTGATCCATCTCATGGCTCAGCTGAAAGGTGGTCTTATCGAGATCGTTGATCTTCTCCTGGCAACTCGATTTCTCATCTCTGAGACCCTTAAGGGAGGCCTCCCTCTCTTCCCTGTCGAACACCACCCCCTCAAGTTTCCCTCTCAGCTCTTCGGCCTCCCTTGTGGATCCGGTGACCTTTTCCTCGAGTTCCTTGATTTCCCTCTTCCTGGCAAGAATGCCGTGGGAACTGTGCGCAAGCTTGCCGCCGCTTATGATCCCGCTTCGATCGACCATGTCCCCGTCAATGGTCACAAGAGACTGATCTTTGCCGTTCTTTGCCCAGGCCGACATGGCCTGGCTCAGGTCTTCGACAACGGCCGCATTCCCCAGAAGGACGTTGAGCAGAGGTTTGTACGGCTCCGGCACCCTGACGAGATCCTGCAACAACGGAAAACCATTATGGTTTCCTGCATCCTTTTCCCCTTTTAGATCCATGATGGGAGCAAAAGTGCCTCTGCCCTTGGCCCGGATCTTCAGGTAATCAATGGCCTCTTTACCGTCCTGCTGACGTTCCACGATGATGTATTGAAGCTTGTCTCCCAGAACGGCTTCAACGGCCTGTTCATACCTGGGCTCCACCTGCAGGAAGTCGGCCACCAATCCCATGATGCGGCCCGCACGTCGCGCCTCCAGATCATCGGCCTTCATGATGGTTCTGACGCCGATCTTGTATCCTTCAAAGTTCTCGGTCATGGTCCTGAGGGTTGCCAGGCGAGACTGATCAACGTTCAGATCGGCCTCAACCGACTTGAGATCCCTCTCAAGACCCTTCTTGATTTGATCCAGTTCTTCACACGCCTGCTGCCCCCTGAAGATCTCCTCCTCGATCTCCTTGAGTTTTTGGTCCATGGCCTCCCTGACCTGCATCTTCCGTTCGTGCGCCTGGGTGATGGCCTCCTTCTTTTGGACTATCTCATCCTTTTCCTTTTCAAGCCTCGACGTGCTGTCTGTAATCTCCATGATTCTCTTGTTGAGATAACCGGACTCCTGGGTGAGACTCATTTCCTTTGACGCACCGGAATTCACCCTCACCCTGGCCTCTTCATAGGCCTCCTTGACCTCCTTCAGCA
>JAZDGZ010000035.1:0-2242 GCA_043806375.1 Pseudomonadota bacterium
TTATCATTGAGGTTGGGGCTGACGGAGAAGCAAGATCCCGATAAAATCGAGAAGGACGTCGAGAAGATCCTTCCCAAAGAGCGATGGCGGCGGTTCTCGGACATTCTCATCTACCATGGCAGAGAAATCTGCAAGGCGCGAAAGCCTGATCATGATCGGTGCCCGGTCTATAACCTCTGCCCGTCGAAAGAAATATAGAGATTGGAGTAATGGAGTGTTGGAGTGATGGCCCGCCCTGGCGCGACGAATGTGGGGCATACTCCGAACCTTCTATTGTTTGAAAACCTTAACTTATAAAGGCCGCACCGCAAATCCAGGTCTGGGCCAGGGAGTAATGCAAAACGAAAGGACTGGGACACCGCCAACCGGAAGAATCCGGAGTTGTATTTACCAGTACTCCAGTACTCGATTCTTCTTACCACTCAAACTCGGCGACGAGGAAGGTGTGATCAGAGGGCTTTTCAGCCCCTCTTGGCCCTGTGTCGATCCAGGCCTTCTGCGATTTCTTTGCAAGGGGCGGGGTCGCCAGAATATAGTCGATGCGCCATCCCATTCTCCGCTTTAAGGCATTGGGGATTCGGTAGTCCCAGAAGGTGTAGTGGCCTCCACCAGGCTCATGCATTCGAAAGACATCCACGAGTCCCCAGGCCAGATATTCCTGCATAATGGCCTGCTCCTCAGGATGAAAACCCACCTCCCCCCGCAGGTTCTCAGGATCATAGACGTCTCTGGGATCGAGGGCCACATTGAAATCCCCGCTAATCAACAGGGGAAGGCCCGGATCATAATGTGCCTTGACATAGGACAAGAGGTCCTTCAACCAGCGGAGTTTGTACTCAAATTTATCCGTCCCAGGCGCAAACCCCTGCGGAACATAGACGTTGATGATAGGGATATCAAGAATGGTCGCGCTGATGAAGCGGGCCTCTTCGTCCTCACCGCTGTAAAGACCGAGGTTGATGTGACCCGGGAGATCTTTGGAGATGATCGCTACCCCGTTATAGGACTTCTGCCCCTTGAATATAGCCCTGAGGCCGAGACCTTCAAGTTCCTTCAGAGGAAAATCCTTGTCTTGGACCTTCGACTCCTGGATGCAAAGGATGTCCGGGCGTTCTTTCTCCAACCAGCCCGCGACTATGGGAATCCGCGCACGTATGGAATTCGCGTTGAATGTGGCCACCTTAAGATTCTTCATGTCTCAAGAGACCTCGAAACGGATGCCCTGAGCCAGTGGAAGTTCCCCGGACCAGTTGAGGGTGCATGTCTGGCGTCTCATGTAGGCCTTCCACGCATCCGATCCTGCCTCCCGGCCACCCCCCGTCTCCTTCTCACCTCCAAAAGCGCCGCCTATTTCAGCCCCCGAGGTGCCGATATTCACGTTGGCGATCCCGCAGTCGCTCCCCCGGTGGCTCAGGAAGGTCTCCGCCTCTTCGAGATCTCGGGTAAATATCGCCGAGGATAGGCCCTGAGGGACTCCGTTATGAATGCGGATCGCCTCTTCCAAGGTGTCGTAGGGCATTAGATAGAGAATGGGCGCGAAGGTCTCTTCCTGAAGGATCGGCAGATGCGCCTCTACCTCGCAGATACTGGGTTTCACATACGTCCCCGCATCAAAGTCCGGCCCCGAGAGGATCTCTCCCCCGTAAAGCACGTGGCCCCCCTCAGCCCTTATCCTCTTGAGCGCCGCCTGCATCTTCTTGACGGCCTCAGGATCGATGAGAGGGCCCATGAGCACACCCTCTTCAAGGGGGTTTCCAATTCGGACCTGGCTGTATGCCCTGATCAGGGACTCCTTGAGCACCCGAATGATCTCTTTGTGCGCGATGACCCGCCGGGTGCTGGTGCAACGCTGCCCCGCAGTTCCAAGGGCCCCGAAGAGGATCGCCCGGACCGCCAGATCCATATCCGCACTGGGGGTGACGACCACGGCATTGTTTCCACCGAGTTCGAGGATTGTCCGTCCCAAGCGGGCCGAGACCGCCCGGGCCACACGCCCTCCCATGGGAACGCTTCCTGTGGCTGAAACCAGGGGAACCCGGTGATCGCTGATGAGAGATTCCCCCACATCCTCCCTTTTGCCGATGACCACGTTCAGTATCCCATCGGGAAGCCCGTTTTTTTTAAGCACTCCCCATGCGATCTTCATGGCCGCAAGGGCGGTCAAGGGTACCTTGGAGGAAGGTTTCCAGATGACCGTATCTCCGGCAATGAGCGCAACCATGGCGTTCCACGCCCAGACAGC
>JAZDGZ010000036.1:0-3068 GCA_043806375.1 Pseudomonadota bacterium
CCCTTCAGCCTGCCGAAGCCTTTTCGGTTGAAATCCAGGACAAGTCGAGGAAGATGGGCGATTTCCTGTTCATCCTCTTCTTCCTGAAGAGGGCCTGAAAGGGATAGATCGCCCCGGGGCGTCAGGATATCGGAAAAACGAACCTTGAGTTCTTTGGCCTGGTCCTCTTTCATGGGAGAGGAGAGGCGAATGAGCAAACGCTCTCCCACATATCTCAGGCTGTGGTAACGACGGTAGAACCGGTCGATCTTGGCCACTGCATCATCAACAGAGTCAACCTTTTCGAAGAGCCCAAGATCCGTCGAGTCGACATAGCCATGGGCCAGAAGTTCCTCTTGAATAAAATCAATCCACCTTGTCCAGTAGGTGCCCCCGGGCTTATCGACAAGAACCAGTGGTAGGGGGGCTCGTTTTCCCGTCTGCACCAGGGTGAGGGTTTCCATGGCCTCGTCGAGGGTCCCAAACCCCCCCGGAAAGAGGGCCACGGCGTCCGATTCCTTCAGGAAGGCCACCTTGCGGTTGAAAAAGTATTTATACATGATATTGCGGGGGTTGCCTGCCACAACCGGGTTGGACCTCTGTTCAAAGGGCAGCCGGATGTTGACCCCGAAGGACTTCTCCGGGCCCGCCCCTTCGTTGACGGCCTCCATGATGCCGGGACCGCCGCCTGTGATCACCATGTACCCTGCCTCGCAGAGTCTTCGCCCCAGGTCGCGCGCCATTTGGTAGATAGGCTCATCGGCCCCGGTCCTGGCTGAGCCGAAGACGGTGACCTTTCTCACCCCACGGTAAGGTCCAAAGACCTTGGCCGTAAAGCGCATCTCCTTCACGGTCGTGTTCATGATCTTCAGGTCAACCCTCTCCCGGTTCTCCTGCCCGGCCTTGAGAGCGGCGAGGATCATCTCGCGAACGAGATCGGTGTGATGGACGTCTTCGGCAAGAGCCATCAGACGATCAATCGCACCGTCCATCGGGCCGTTGGTCCTGGTAAAATGAAGTTCCATAGTCTCCCTTTGAACCGTCAATGAAGTGTTGACTTCAACGTTCGATATTCCTTGTTCGAGATTCTGCGGTTTAGAAAAGTTTCTTACCCACAGTTATCAGAGCGACCCTCCAGAGGCGCGCAAGCCTTCTCCTGCCGGAACTCCGCTACTTCTGCTGCGGCCCGGAGAGGCTTCTTACCCCCAGTGTTTGAATGAGCTGATTGATATCCGTGGTCTTGAGGTTCATCCCCCCTTCGGAGAGGGGCAGGAGAATGATCTGTTTTCCCTGAAGGGCCTCCGCAATGCGCAGTTTGACCAGGGCCTCTCCCCCGGAGCCGGCGAGGGCCCTGTTCATCTCCTCGATCCCCTTCGCTTCCGCTATCCCCTCGGCCCTGATCGCCTTGGCAAGAAGCTCTTGCTTCTCATAATAGACGTCTGCCTCGATCTTCGCCTTCAGGTATTCCCCGTCCGCATCCGCCACCATCTTGTTGACTTCGCCCTTGGCCTCCTCCAGTTTTCTCTTGTACTCCTCCATGGCCGCGCGCTGACCCGACTTGTTCTTTTCCACCCGCTGGTCGGCCACCTTCTTGTCCTCGATGGCCTTCTGATACTCCGGGTTAAAGCGGTAGTTTTTGGTCAGGACCTTCTCCACAACGAGCCCCATGGGCCCGAGGATTCTTTGCAGCTCCTCCTTGGCCTTCTGAGACTGTATTTCCCTCTTCTCTGCCACATAAAACTCCTCGGTCTTCAGTTCGCCGAAAACGTCTCTCGGCTTGCTTCTCGCTATGGTCCTTACGACCTTTTCTCGCAGGGTTGTGTTATTCGTGGCCACCGCCTGCACGATGTGAGGCGCCTGCCGGGGGTCGATCCTGTAGACAATGATAACGTCCAGGCTGATGTCATTGCCGTCTATGGTCTTGAAAAGCAGGTCATCTCTGGAACCCCGGTCTCCCCTGTACGGCTGAATCGTCATCTCCAGGTTCTGGAGTTTGGTGTCGAAGGTCTGCCAGTCGTTGATAAAGGGCAGGAAGAAGTAGGTGGACCCCGGGGCATAACTCTTGTCTTCGACTCCCTTCTTGTCAAAGATGCCTAACTTGACGGTTCTCACCCCGACTTCAGTATCGCCGGTTGTTCGGAGCATACACCCTCCTCCCAGGAGGGACAGGCTCACGATGATCATCAGGATGGGCCATCTTTTCATTTCGCACCTCCTTTTCGGACATCGAACATCTTAAGGGTGCTGCCCAGATCAAGGGGGTTCACCCCTGACGGGCCGTCGCTCGGGAGGATGACCACATCGAGACCCTTGTACACATCGGCCATCTTCAATCCTACCATGCGCTCGGCGCCGATCCCCTCCATGGCGGCGTTTTTAAGCCGTACCCTTTCGGCCTCGGCCAGCTTTACCAGGAGGTCGGCCTCGGCCTTCTTCTTTCTCATGTAAAAATCCTTTTCAGCGACTTTCCGGGTTACGTAGGCCCTGGCCTTTTCCATTTCCACTGAGACGATCACCTTTCCCTCCTGCTCAATCTTCTTCAGCGTCGCCTCCTCGACTGCAGCCCTTGCCTCAGCCTGATTCTTGAAAACGAGCTGGTCCTTGAGTTTCTTCTCTTCTATGTTCTTTTGGATCTCTTCGCTGTACTTGAAATACCGGACGAGCACCTGCTCAACCTTTAGACCTTTTTGCTCCAACTCCTTATTAAGCATCTCTCTGGCCGCTTCCATCCTATTCACGCGCAGGGGGCTATTGTAGAACTCCTCGGTGGTGAGTTCTCCTAAAGTCGCCTTCAAGGCCGGTTCGGTCTTGGGGATGATTCCGTTATCCTCGTAGAGGTTTCCCGGGCCAATGGTGGTGAATACCCTGTAGGGGTCGATGATGCGGTATAGGATCGAGACATCCACAACAACAAAAAACCCGTCAGAGGTCTGGATATGGGCCGCCTTGTCCTGCCTGGAATAGAGGGCCGCCGTCTTGGGGTAATTGGTCAATTCCAGGACCTGGATATCCTTTGGAAGGCGGTGCATCTGCTGGAGGCCAAAGGGTAGGATGAAATGGAGCCCTGCATGGTACACCTCGTGCTGTAC
>JAZDGZ010000037.1:0-3342 GCA_043806375.1 Pseudomonadota bacterium
ATGCGGTGCACCGCATAATAGGTTGGTAGTCAAAATCGTTGATTTTTTTCCGTAACGGTCCTCCATGAGTTTGAAGAAAGCATTGCTCTGTTCCGGCTTGAGATTGAGATATCCTAGCTCGTCAATGGCCAACAAATCGTAGCGGGAGAGGCGCTGAATGAGTTTCGGGCTCGACCGGTCCGCCAGAGATGCATAGAGCTCATCGAAGAGGTCCTGGGCAAGGTAGAATCGTCCTCGGTATCCGGACAGCAGGGCCTGGCGCAAGAGCCCGATAGCGAGACCTGATTTTCCGGTGCCGGTATTGCCGATGAAGACGATATTCTCTTTTCGTTCTATAAAGGCCAACCCCGAGAGCTCACTGATCTGTGCCTTGCTCACGCCCGGCTGTCTGTCGAAAGGGAAGGTCTTGAGCGTCCAGTCACAAGGGATTTTCGCCTTCTTGAGCCGGTAAAGGAGACTTTGATTCTGGCGATAAGCCTGCTCTTCGATCAGGAGGCGGTAGAGGACCTCCGATGCAGAGATGCCCTCCTTTTCCGCCCTTTGGAGTTCCTGATCGAGGGCGCCTGCGATCCCCCTCAGGCGCAGCCGGGAAAGCAGTTCCTGGATTTTTTCGTTCATGGCTCTTCATCCTCGTCATCAATGGTAAAGAAGTCCCCGGCGACCTGGGAGAGGATAAGCCGCTCCAGTCGGGATAGATCATAGAGGCCGTAACGAAGGGCCTGGACCAAGGCTTTTTCGAAAGCCTCCGGGGGATAGGTCCGCTTCAAGTCCAGAAGCCTCCGCAGGGACCTCACGGCTCTGCCCCCGGAGCGTTTTTTGAGTTCCCGAACAAACTGATCGAGCAATTCATGTTGCCCGAGCAGGGCTTTTTCTTCTTCGCAGGACCCAACGTGGACCCGGTGCTGGTTAAGCGCAGGGTGATGGCCGGGAGCGGTGACCCGGCTCTCCCTTTTATCCAAAAGCCGCTGATGATCGGCGACCTGCTGATTCTTGAAAAATACCTTTACCCGCTCCCAGAGCTTGTGGATTTCCACATCCTTGCCAACCAATCTCTCCGGCACGGAGTAGCGGTTGGTATCGACGTGTACGTAGCCCTCCAGGTCCACGGTTCGATCCAAGGTCTGATAGACGGGCGGGATATAGGGCGGCAAAGGTATAAGGTGAGGTTTTTCCATCACATAGGCAGCATTGGGACTCATGCCCAAGGAACGTTTAACCTTCTGGTTTGCCACCTCCCGGCACCACAGCACGCCCTGTTCATTGATGTCGTGCCAATCCGTGAAGGTGCGGCCCGCGAGAAAATTATTTTCTGCATAGGCAAAATTTCTCTCGATCCGTGCCTTGCGATTGGCATCGCCGACGGCGTGGGGAACGAAGGTGACGCCAAAAATCCCTCCGAACCGCTCCATCTCGGGTGCGATCTGGGCCTCCGGACCGCTGCCGTGCGCCACCAGCACACTCGTGTTGTCGATGATGCAACGGGGACAGACGCCGTCCATGAATCGGAAGGCGGCATCCAGGAAGACCCGAGCCTCGAAGCGCGTATAGGCAGGGTAGTACTGGATAAAGAGCTTTCGGGAGTAAGCCAGAACCAACCCGGCGCACTGGACCTTGACCTTCTTGCCTCCCATGAGCACCTGGTGGGGGGAAGTATCGTGCTGCATCTCCTCGCCTGGACCAAAGACATAGGCGCCCGTGCGCTTCTTCCGGTCCTGCCTCAGCTCAAGGTCGCGCACGATCCTGGTCAGGGTGCTGTAAGGAACCTTGCGGCCCTGTTCGCTTTCCAGGAGCTCCTGGACCCTGACGACATTGCCCTCTGCGGAGGCGAAGGCCTCAGGAATGAGGGTAGAAAGGTCATCGTAGGAAGACCGCCTTTGCACAGTTTCGTGCCACTCACCCCGGAGCACCCGCTTGACCGTGGTGCGTGAGACCTTCAGGATATCGCTGATCTGCCTGACGGGAACGCCCCGCTGGTGAAGGCTCATTATGGCCTGCTGACTCTCCTTGGTAATCATAGTCATCGTACCTCCTTATTTCGTTTTCCAATTCCTGGAAGCTCTTCCGGCTATCGGCAAAGGCCGTCATAAGAACGTGCCGGTCAAGTTTGTCCTGGCCTTTAGAGAAGAGCCTGTGAACCTCCTTGAGGAGCCTCTTGAGCATCTGGGTGATTACTCTGAAGTCTCTCAGCCATTTGCCCTCCAGCCCCTCTTTCAGTGCCCTGGCCTCCCGGCCTTCCTCTTGCGCACGAAGGGACTTGAGGAACAGCACTGGTTGGCGCACCATGTTCTCCCGCTGCTTCCTGTTGGCCTGCCGGTAATGGTGAAGGAAGGTGGCCATCTCCCGCGTGGAGAGAGTTTCTTTAGCAAGATTCTCGGAAAGAAGTTTCCCATGCGCGGGTATTGCGCGCGCAATAGGGACGATCACCCGGCTGGCGGCCCAGGTCGAGATCGACCCCTTCCGGATCAACTCCACAAGCTCTTCTGAGAGGGCCTGGTAAAGGGCCAGGCGCATGGAGACCCAACTCTGTTTGCGGCCCACCATCGAGGCGATCCTGCTTTGCGAAAGTTGATAGTGCTCATGAAGCTCCTGCAAGAGGGCCGCCTCCTCCAAGAAATCCCATCTGCGGCTATGGGCGCGAGCCAAAATCTCCACGATGGCCTCTTCTTCTTTGCATTCCCAGATCTCCGCTACAGCCGTATCCCGGCCGCAGTGTCTGAGGGCCTTCACCCTCAGATAACCATCTAACAAAACAAAGTGCATCTCCTCCCTCACCACGATCACGGGGATGATCTGACCAACCCGCTCGATGGAACTGGCCAGTGTCAGGCTCTCTTTGGGCCGTTCAATCCTTGTGTGCGCATAGCGAAGCTTAAGCTGGGCAATCTCGATCTCTTTTATTTCCCGAAGATGTCCGCCGTCCACGACAACCTCACTCCCGACGAGGGAATCGATCTACCACCCAACCCTCGCGTCCCCCAAAATGACACCGCCAACCAGGCAGCATCATGCGATGACCTCCTGAATCTTTTTGATGTAGGCAAGAGATCTCTGGCGCTGCCGCAAAAGCCGCTCTTCCGGCGAAGGAGGGATGACTGGCTGGGCCGGCAAAGACAGCACCTGATACACCGGCGGCCGCCAGGCAAGGAGCGATCTTTCGCTCAGCAATTGTCTGGCCTCGCCCAGGGCGGCCAGGTCAATCTTCAGCAGGGAGCAGATCCGGTCGTCATGATAGAAGCTCAATCCCTGACGATCGGAAACCGCCACGAGAAAAAGATAAATCAGGATCTCCTCTCGGGACAGATCGTGAATGAACCTGCCGGAGATAAACCGGTGATCGATCCA
>JAZDGZ010000038.1:0-3281 GCA_043806375.1 Pseudomonadota bacterium
GTCGCCTATGCGATGAGCGAAGTGGCTGCCATCTATCCCATCACCCCTTCGAGCAGCATGGGCGAATACTGTGACGAATGGGCGGCCTATGGACGAAAGAATATTTTTGGACAGGTCTTGAGAGTGGTAGAAATGCAATCCGAGGCCGGCGCGGCCGGCGCCGTTCATGGCGCCCTCTCTGCGGGGGCCCTCACGACGACCTTTACGGCCTCTCAAGGACTCCTGCTCATGATTCCCAATATGTACAAAATCGCGGGTGAGATCATGCCCACGGTTTTTCATGTGTCGGCCAGGGCCGTTGCCGCCCATGCCCTCTCTATCTTCGGTGACCACAGCGACATCAACGCCGTGAGAGAGACGGGGTTCTCTTTACTCGCTTCGGCATCGGTGCAGGAAGTCATGGACCTCGCCTTGGTAGCCCATCTTGCAAGTACCCGCACGAGCCTTCCTTTTGTCCACTTTTTCGATGGGTTCAGGACCTCCATGGAAATACAGAAGATCGAACTCATTGATTATAAGGATATGGCGAAGCTCGTGGATTGGGAGGCGATAGAGGAATTCAGAAGTCGATGCATGCATCCCGAATATCCCCAACTCAGGGGCACGGCACAGAACCCGGACATTTTTTTTCAGAGCAAAGAGGCATCCAACCCTTTCTATGCTAGGATCCCTTACATCGTCCAAGAAGAGATGCAGAAAGTTAGTGACCTGACGGGGCGGCCTTACAACCTCTTCGACTATACCGGAGACCCTGAGGCGGATAGGGTCATCATCTCCATGGCCTCCAGCTGCGACGTGATCGAGGAGACGCTCCATTACCTCAACGGCACGGGGGAGAGGGTGGGCCTTCTCAAGGTACGCCTCTATCATCCCTTCTCCAAGGAGCACTTCCTGCGAGCACTTCCCGCCTCGGTCAAACGAATGGCGGTGCTGGACCGGACCAAGTCGCCTGGCGCCCTCGGCGAACCCCTTTACCGCGATGTTTCCACCCTCTTCCAGGAAAGGGGTGAGCATCCGGTGATCGTCGGGGGGCGTTACGGGCTGGGGAGTAAGGAGTTCACGCCCACCATGGTCAAGGCGGTCTTTGACAACCTTCGTGGATCGGCCCCTAAGAACCACTTCACCGTCGGCATTGTCGATGACGTATCCTACACCTCCCTTGATCCGGGAAAGGAAATCGACACGGCGATCGGGGGGACCGTCCGGTGCAAATTCTGGGGTCTTGGCGCCGATGGGACCGTGGGCGCCAACAAGAATGCCATAAAGATCATCGGGGAGAACACCGAGATGTTCGCCCAGGCCTATTTCGCCTACGATGCAAAGAAATCGGGGGGGATTACCGTGTCGCATCTCAGGTTCTCACCCCAAAGGATTCAGTCCGCTTATCTGCTGACCCATTCCGATTTCGTTGCCTGTCACAATCCGGCATTCGTCAATCAGTACAACATCCTGGAGGGGATCAAAGAAGGAGGCTCGTTTCTGTTGAACTCACCCTGGACCCGTGAAGAGATGGAAGACAAGCTGCCCGATCTGATGAAACGGACGATCGCCCAAAAGAAACTCAACTTCTATAACATCGATGCCGTAAAGATCGCCTCTGAGCTGGGCCTTGGCGGCCGCATCAACATGATCATGCAGGCGGCCTTCTTTCACATTGCAAACGTGATTCCGCCCGAAGAGGCCTTCAAGTACATCAAGGAGGCCATCGAAAAGACCTATGGGAAAAAGGGCGAGCAGATCGTCAAAATGAACGTCGATGCCGTGGACGGAGCGGTCGGGGCACTTCAGAAGATCGAGGTTCCTTCTTCATGGGCCAGCGCCGGCCAGGAGGCCTACAGGGGTTCGGAGGAACCCGGTTTCTTGGAAAAGGTGATGAGACCCATGCTCGCCCAGCAGGGCGATAAACTCCCTGTGAGCGCCTTTAGTCCCGACGGGATTTTCCCCACTGCCACCACCCGATACGAAAAAAGGGGCATCGCCATTCGGGTGCCGGAATGGATCCCGGAGAACTGCATACAATGCAATCAGTGCGCCTTTGTCTGCCCCCACGCCGTAATCCGGCCCGTCCTGGCTGAAAACGAGGATCTCACAGAGGCGCCCAAGGATTTTGTGACCGTTGAGGCGAAGGGAAAGGAACTCAAGGGATTGCGTTTCAGAGTTCAGGTCAGTCCCCTCGACTGTACGGGTTGCGGAAACTGCGCGGATACCTGCCCGGCCAAGCAGAAGGCCTTGGCCATGAAACCTCTCGAGACCCAAAGAGGGGTGCAGGTTCCGAATCACGTCTTCTCCTCCCAGCTTCCGATCCGGGATGACCTCATGCCTGCTACATCTGTGAAGGGCAGCCAGTTGAGGCAACCTCTTTTTGAGTTTTCCGGGGCCTGTCCAGGCTGCGGAGAGACGCCTTACATCAAGGTCATCACCCAGCTTTTCGGCGACCGCATGCTGATTGCCAACGCGACGGGCTGTTCCTCCATCTACGGTGGTTCAGCACCGAGCTGCCCTTACACGGTCAATGAGGAAGGCCACGGGCCGGCCTGGGCCAACTCCCTTTTCGAAGACAATGCCGAATACGGCTTTGGCATGGCACTGGGCGTCTCCCAGAGACGTGAAAAACTGGCCGACCTCATCCGTGAAGCTATGAAGGCCGATCTCTCGGAGGAATTGAAGGAAGCCTTAGGCCTATGGCTCGATAATAGGGATGATGCGGGCAAGTCAAAGGAATACGGCAGGAAAATTGAGGAACTCATTGAAATTGAGATCACTGAAAAAACCCCTCCTGCCGACTCCCTGCTTTTTGAAATCCTTGAACGAAGTGACTATCTGACCAAGAAGTCCATCTGGGTCTTTGGTGGGGACGGCTGGGCCTATGACATCGGATATGGCGGCCTCGACCACGTCATCGCCATGGGGCAGGATATCAACATCCTCGTGCTCGATACCGAGGTCTATTCGAATACCGGCGGGCAATCGTCGAAAGCGACACCCACGGGTGCCGTAGCAAAATTTGCCGCAAGCGGAAAACCTTTTCGGAAGAAGGACCTGGGCAGAATGGCCATGACCTACGGCTACGTCTATGTCGCCTCCGTCTCCATGGGTGCGAGCCAGACCCAATTCATGAAGGCCCTGGTGGCGGCTGAGAACTATCAGGGGCCCTCCCTCATCATTGCCTACTCCCCATGCATCAACCATGGCATCAACATGGGCAGGAGTCAGCACGAGGGGAAAAAGGCCGTGGAGACAGGGTACTGGCCCCTCTACCGGTTCGATCCCAGACTCAAGGA
>JAZDGZ010000039.1:0-3715 GCA_043806375.1 Pseudomonadota bacterium
CAATGACAATTTTGGGAAGGAAGATAGCCATCTCCCGATCGGGGCCGGGATCATCGATTTTGAAAGGATTTTAAGAGGGCTCAAAGAAACCCAATACGACAGTACCCTTACCCTCGAGGTCTTTTCCAGAGACAGGGACTACCTCAAGCTCAGCAAGGAAAAGATCAAAAAAATGTGGGAGACCTTGTAAAAATGCAAATCGCATGGCGCATGGCGCATAGCGAACTTATTTCCTCCTCCATCGAGAGGGAGGGTGAGGGTAGGGAGTTTCCATGTTATAATTATTATAATGGAAAAATTTATTGAGGTCATCGGCGCCAGATCGCACAACCTTAAAAACATCACCTGCCGGATCCCGAGAGGAAAGATGACGGCCATCACCGGTATCTCCGGTTCTGGCAAATCCACCCTTGCCTTCGACACCCTCTTTGCTGAAGGCCAGCGACGCTACATCGAATCCCTCTCTACCTATGCCCGCCAGTTCCTGGAAAAAATGGACCGCCCTGATGTGGAGGCCATCCACGGTATCCCTCCTGCCATTGCCATCGAACAGAGAAATACGGTGAAGAATGCCCGATCCACGGTGGGGACGGCTTCGGAAATTTACGACTACTTGAGACTCCTCTTTGCAAAAATTGGTGAGGTTTTCTGCCTCGAATGCCGTATCAAAGTCACCGGAGACACGGTTGAGAGCGCCGCCGGACATATCCTGAGTCAGTATCCGGGTAAAAAGATTTCTATCCTCAGCACGGTTTCCCTCGGAAAAGACGAAAATCTGTCCTCAAAAGTCGCCGATCTCATCAAGAATGGATATTACCGGATCTGGGAACAGGGAGAAATCCTCGACCTTACCACCCTTCCCCTCTCCGCCATTCAAGATCAAGTATCCCTTTCTCTCATCATTGACCGGCTCACCTCCGAAGAGAGGAACAGGTCGAGACTATCCGAGGCGATTCAAAGAGGGTTTGAACTCGGGAAAGGTGAAGTCGAACTGTTCAGCGAGGGTGGAGTGAGAACAATATTCAAACAGAGTTTCTCATGTCCTCGCTGCGGAAAGATTTATTCAGAGCCGGACCCTTTTCTCTTCTCCTTCAACAGCCCTATCGGTGCCTGTTCAACCTGTCAGGGTTTTGGCAGGGTCATTGGAATTGACTGGCAGAAAGTTATCCCCGACCAGAAAAAGACATTGAAACAAAAACCATTCGCTCCCTGGAACACCCCCGCCTATGAAGACCTCTATGAATATCTATGGGACGCCTGCCGCCGGCACCGGATTCCAACCGGAAAACCTTTTGAAGAACTCCCACCCCACCAGAAAGAGATCCTGCTCAATGGAAAAGGAGAGTTCATCGGTCTTAAGGGCTTCTTTGACTGGATGGAGGGGAAGAGATATAAAGTCCATTACAGGGTCTTTCTCAGCAAATACCGGGCCTATACCCCCTGCCCTACCTGTCATAATACCCGTCTTAAAAAAGAGGCGTTGAACGTTTTCCTGGCGGGGAAAAATATCGCTGAGCTCTGTGACATGCCGATTTCAGATCTTCAGTTATTCTTCACTACCCTGCCGATCGAAGATTTCCAGATGAGAATCGGGGAGCGCCTCATCAGGGAAATCAACCAGAGGATCGGGTTTATGATGGATGTGGGTTTGGGATACCTCACACTCTCCCGTCAAACCCGTACGCTATCCAGCGGTGAATATCAAAGGATCACCCTGGCGAGGGCGCTGGGGTCTTCGTTGACCGAAACCCTTTATGTTTTGGATGAACCGAGCATCGGCCTCCATGCAAGGGACACTCACCGTCTCCTCAAGGCGCTCAGACAGATGCAAAAGGGAGGCAATACGGTCGTTGTTGTCGAGCATGACCCCGATATGATCAAAGCGGCGGATGCGATTATCGATCTCGGTCCGGGTGCCGGAAGACAGGGGGGACAAGTCATCTTTCAGGGTGATGTCCAATCCTTTCTTTCAAATCAGGAGTCTATGACAGCCCGATATTTAACAAATGGGATGGCCCCTCTCCCCAAACCGTCTCAAAATAAAATGTCGAGCTGGATTACTATCCGGAACGCCCGTGAGCACAACCTCAAAGGAATTGATGTCAGAATCCCCCTGGGCGTGATAGTCTGTATCACGGGTGTCTCTGGAGCGGGTAAAACCACCCTGGTGCACAATATTCTCTATGCTGGAGCAAAAGGCAATGGAAATTCGGAATTCGAAAAAGGGGGCTTCGATTCCATTGAGGGTTTGGATGCGATTGATGATCTCATCCTCGTGGACCAAACACCTATTGGAAAGAGCATCCGATCAAATCCGGCCACCTACATCAAGGTCTTCAGCGAAATCCGTGACCTTTTTGCCCTCACCCGAGAGGCTAAAAGATATGGATTTAAACCCCGCCACTTCTCTTTCAACACCGAAGGGGGCCGGTGCGAAACCTGTCAGGGCGCAGGGTTTCAAGTTCTGGATATGCAATTTTTAGAGGATGTCATCATCACCTGTGAGGCATGTGAGGGGAAAAGGTTTCGGCCTGAGATCCTCAAGGTTCTATATCATGATAAAAATATTTCAGAGGTTTTAAATATGACGGTCGACGAGGCAATGTCATTTTTCCAAACCCATCCTCGGATCGTCTCAAAACTTCAGGTCTTAAAAGAAGTGGGGCTGGGCTATCTCATGCTTGGTCAGCCCACCAATACGCTGAGCGGCGGAGAGTCCCAGCGCCTCAAACTGGCCCTTCATATCGGGGAAGGCCGGAAAGGAAAGAACCTCTTCATCTTCGACGAACCCACCACTGGCCTCCACATGGCGGATGTGGAACTCCTTCTCGCCACCTTCCAGAAACTCCTTTCTCAAGGCCATTCGATCATTGTGATTGAACACAATCTGGATCTAATTCAATGCGCTGATTACATTATCGACTTGGGCCCAGAGGGGGGTGAGGAAGGGGGCAGGATCGTTGTCGAAGGAGACCTCGAAAAAGTGATGACTTCGAAACAGTCCTATACGGGACAATTCCTGAGACAACGGTTAATCCCCCCAACCCCCCTTTAGTAAAGGGGGGCGAGGGGGGATTATTTATAAAAGGTGTGCAAGGGGAGAATAGACACACCCCACCCCCCCCCCCCCCCCCCCCCCCCCCCCCCACACTTGCCGCTATAGCAGATGATATAAACCGGGCGCTCGAAGAATATCGGTTTAATGACGCAGCAAGCAGTATATACCAGTTCGTATGGCATGAATTCTGTGACTGGTATCTTGAGATGGCGAAACCTGAAATCAAACCCCCCACCCCTCCCTCCCCTGCCCGACGGATGGCAGGCGGGCCCTCGAGGGGGGCGGGCGAGGGAGGGGGTGAAATCTCTGAACTCCGAACCCCAAGCTCTGAGGCTGGCGTCAGGTGGTGTCTCCTGCATACGCTCGATACATCCCTGCGGCTGCTGCATCCTTTTATGCCCTTTGTGACAGAAGAGATTTGGCAGAAGATACCGCATGTAAAAAGTCATCTGCCGGAGACTGAAAAAGTCAGATCCCCCACCCATCCCTCCCCCTCGAGGGGGGAGGGCGAGGGAGGGGGTGAAATCTCTGAACTCCGAACCCCAAGCTCTGAGGCTGGCGTCAGGTGGTGTCTCCTGCATACGCTCGATACATCCTTGCGACTGCTACATCCTTTTATGCCCTTTGTTACAGAAGAGATTTGGCAGACGATACCGC
>JAZDGZ010000040.1:0-2326 GCA_043806375.1 Pseudomonadota bacterium
TGGCAATGATTTTCACCTCCGGATAGATCCCCTGCAGATCCGCGATGGTCTGAATGCCATCTTTTTGGGGCATCACCATGTCTGTAATGACGAGGTCGGGAGAACTTTCCAGATAGCTTCTTACACCTTCTCTGCCGTCACGAGCCTCCACCACATCATATCCCTCCTCCTCCAAGACCTCCCGGAGGATTAGCCGGATCTGATCGTCATCCTCTATGACAAGGACTTTTGCCATATCTCTTTTCTCCCTTCCCCTGATGAATACTCCCAGCAGCCCTTTGGCCGGCCAACCCCGCCCCGCCCTATCAGGCTCGGAATTGCTAACTCAGAATCTCCCGCACGCCGTCAAGGAGTTTCGAAATCTCAAAGGGCTTTGAAAACACGCGGGCGGCGCCAAACCCCGCCGCTACATCCAGGTAAGACTCAGGCCCTACACGCCCGCCGCCCGATATGGCGATAACCTTCACGTTCGGAAACTCCAGCCTGAGATCCATGATGGTCTCCATACCATCCTTTCTGGGCATGACCATATCCGTGATGACCAGGTCGGCAGGCCGCTTGCGAAAGACTGCTGTGCCCTCTCTGCCGTCGCGCGCGGTCACCACACGGTAGCCCTCAAGCTCCAGGGCCTGCCGAAGCATGGTCCGGATCTGATCGTCATCTTCGATGACAAGTATCGTTGCCATGTCTCATTCTCTCCTTCTCTGCGGAAACATCTCTTCTTCGGGGTGAGGAAATATCACCCGTCACATGGGTCTTGCCGGAAATCTCTTCACCCGGCTTTTCCCGTATGTGGGGCTCAAGGGGTGCCTAAACCCCGCCCCCTTCTCAGCCTTCGGTCCTAAATGAAAACCCTTCTCTCTAAAGAGCCGCAAGCAAGCACTAACCGCCTCCGGGTCAAAAAGAACACGCACCTGTCTAGTGATTTCCTTTAGGGCTGCCTGGACGCCCAGAGAGGGCCGGTAGGGCCTGTGGGAGGCCATGGCCTCAACAACGTCGGCCACCGCCAGTATCTTCGCTTCCAAAAGAATCTCCGCACCGGAAATTCCATTGGGATAACCCGAGCCGTCCAGTCTCTCGTGATGTTGGTAGACGATATAGGCAATAGGCCATGGAAAATCAAAGTCTTTCAGAATATGGTAAGCGACTTCCGGGTGCTGTTCCAGAAGCTTGAATTCTGCCTGGCTCAACACGGCAGGTTTGCTAAGGATTTCAGCGGGGACGGATATTTTCCCCAGATCGTGGATAATCCCGGCCATACGGAGCCCTTCCAGCCGGCCTCCCGAAAGCCCCATTTCGCAGGCAATAGCGCAGGCGAGGCCGGCGACTCGCCTTTGATGCCCCGCCGTATAGGGGTCCCGCGTTTCACCCATCTGTGCCATGGCCTGAATGATACCCTCCATGGCGGTCTGTAATTTCTTCAGCGTCTCCTGAAGCTCGGCGGTTCGCTCGCCTACGACCCGTTCCAGATTCTGCCGGTACGCCCGATTGTCGATCTCAAGCCTCCTTCGCCGCAGCGCGTTACCGACGTTGATTTTTAGTTCACTCGCTTTGAAGGGCTTGATAACATACCCATAGGCCCCTATGTCGATGGCTCTTTCTGCAATTTTCGGATCATCTACCGCCGTTACCATGACCACGGCGGTATCCGGATACGTCTTGAGCACATACTGACCAAATTCCGTCCCTGACTCGCCCGGCATATTCACGTCGCACAGGACAAGTTCAAAATCTTGTGCTCCGATCTCTGCTCTAGCCTCTCTTGCGTCCTTGGCGAGCGTACATTCATATCCATCCAACTCGAGCAGCCGACCGAGCAGGCGCCGAACAGCCCCCTCATCGTCCACAATCAGAATTCGCACTGCCCTCTGACGGTTTCCTTCAGAAACACCCGCATTTTTCCCAGAGGCGATTGTCTCCATCATCGGCACCTCTTTGCTGAATCCTCATGACTTACACAAGGTTTACTTTAGTACTTAAATCCCCTCTGACTCCCCTTTCCAAAAGGGGAGAACCTCTATTCCCCCTCTAGGAAGGGGGAGGGAGGGGGATTTTCATGCGCTTCGTTGGCTATTTTTTTTGCGTTTACTGCCTGAACCTCATCAAGAGCCCTGTCCAGCAATTCGCGGACTTTGCGCAATAAGGTCTCAGGATCAAACGGCTTATGGAGAAAGGCCGCCTCCACCTTCAATCCCTTAGGATGAACGAAAGTCCTGTCTGTGTAGCCGGACAGGTAGAGGACCCTCATGGCAGGTCTTGTCGTGTGCAGCTGCTCTGCCAGCGCGGGGCCGCCCATCCTGGGCATCACCACATCGGTGACCAGGAG
>JAZDGZ010000041.1:0-12278 GCA_043806375.1 Pseudomonadota bacterium
TCCCGCCCATCAGAAGAGAGGGTGATCAGAGGCGCTTTGCCTTTATCCAGGTCTCTGATGGATGGCCCTTCAAACAGGGGAATCCTGAAAATAGCGCTCCCTGCAACCCGCAATGACCTATGGTGAAAGGGATGTGCTGCTTCCCTCAGGATGATGAGCCGCGGTACCCCGAAGGCTGCGGCCGATCGAATGACCGACCCTACATTGGCCGGGTCTTGGAACGGGATGAAGAGGGTGCAGCCGGCCGGCCATACTTCCGGGTCCCAGGGGGAAAGGGGTTGGACCCTCACCGCCAGGAGGGGTTGATCCGTGCCGTAGATATCGATCTCCCGGAAGAGATCGCCCGTGAGGCGGTATACCCTGATTGTTTCAGGCAATCTCCATCCAGGGATTCCGTGTTTTTCCGCCAGGATAATCCCCTCGCATCGTTCAGGAAAATCCCTTAGGACCTCCTCGAGCTGTTTGGGTCCCGAGAGAATCGCCCCACCCTGTTTCTTGATGCCCTGGCCCTTGAAAAGACTCAAGAACCTCTTGAAACTGGGGTTGTCCCGGCTGGCAATCTCTTTGACTTTCATCGCCTGTGTTCATGCCCCCCCAAGGTACCTATGGCCGATTTCCACCCATGGCCCCCCTCTCTTTGCGCCATTACGCCGCTGTAGTGCCTCTGAAAAGTCTTCGTATCTTCACTAAAGCCTATATATCGGAATCGGCCGTCTCCCGGGCTGTCGGGCCTAGACACGAGGGGAGTTTTAGCCGGCTTGTTCCTTGGCCCTCTGCTTGAGTCTCTTTTTCCTCCTCCGACGCCGGCGATCCAGTTCCCGCTTACGTTCGGCCTTCTTATGTTTCGCCATAATGCCTCCTGTAACCTTTCTTGGCCTACCTATTCTCGGCCACGTTCAACCGCCTTCTTGTCCGAAGAAGATGGTTTCCCTTATTTCAACGCCTCGAGCCAACGCCCCTTCAAGACGGCAAGACCTTCTCTGATGGGGACGAAGGCCACTATCTATTAATGAAACCACCCCCCTTAGTCAATCGAAAAATATACGGGTTCTTGGATGAACCACGTCCGATCTTCGTCTCGGCCCACTCCACGCCCGCCCCCCATCTCTGGATGTCCCCTCCGTCCCTGAACCCCTGTTCGGGCTTTTATGGGCTGTTGCCCCATTAGAATGGATCCGTTGAAAACCCGCTTCGGAGAGCAAGGGGTCCCGCATTGATTGACTCTAAAATCGCATCATGCTTGGAAGCCAAAGGGTGAGGACCGGGAAGGTCATGATCAGGGCCATGGCTACGAAGTCACACATGAGAAAAGGGATCGAGGCCTTATAGATGTCGGCCATTTTCGTATCCAGGGGGGCCACCCCTTTCATCACGAAGAGCATCATCCCCACGGGCGGCGTGACCGATGACATTTCCATGTTTAACAACACCACGATTCCGAACCAGACCGGTTCGATCCCCAGGGCCAGGATGATGGGCATGAATACGGGCATCGTGACCATGACCATGGCGCCCGTATCCATGAATGTGCCCAGAAAGAGGAGAAAAAGCTGCATGCAGATGACAATCAGGATGGGGGGAAGAGGCAAAGTGGATATGTAGGACGCGAGTTCACGAGTAATGCCTGAAAAGGCCAGGACCTGACTGAATGTGATCGCTCCCGTGAGGATGATGAAGATGCTGGCCGCCAGCCTGACGGTGCTCATGAAGGAATTTCTTATGATTTTCCAGGTGAGTTTTCCATAACAGGCAGCCAGCAATAGGGAACCCATGGCGCCCATTACGGCTGACTCTGTAGGGGTGGTCAGGCCCAAGAAGATGCACACCAGGACCAAGAAAATAATCAGCGTTAACGGAAGCACGTAGATCAGGGTGGCCGAAACCTTTTTGGAAAAAGGCGTGGGCGTCACGTCGTATATGGGTGCGACGGAAGGCTGGAGCCAGCAGCGGATGACGACGTAGCTCGCATACAGGGATGCCATGATAAGGCCGGGAATGAGACCTCCAATCAACAGCTTTCCGATGGAGATCCCGGCTATGGCCCCCAAAAGGATGGCAAGGGCGCTTGGGGGGATGATCATGGCCAGGCCTCCGGCGCCCATGATCGGCCCGATGGTCATGACTTTTGAATAACCGCGCCTCTCCATCTCCGGGATCAGCAAAGACCCCATCATGGAGGCGGCGGCCATCTGAGAACCGCTCATGGTGGCAAACAAGGTGGAAAAGGCGACGGCCAGTAGAGCCAGCCTGCCGGGGAGACGTCCCATCCACTTGTCCATGACATCCAGCATCCTGTAGCCCATTCCCGTGAGGAACATGATCTGTCCCATCAGCATGAACATCCCTATGGGCAACAGATAAAACTTGGAGACGGAATCATAGATATTATGGATGAACATGGTCAGGCCTGCATTATACCCCCAGAGCGTGATCGCCCCGATGAGCGTAATGGCCGTAAAGCAGAAAGCGACGGGCAAACCCGTGGCCATGAGAAAGAGCAGGCCTCCGATAACGAGAATGAGAGAGAGAAGGATTTTCGGGTCCACTGGCTCACTCCTCCGATGTGATCTTCCCGGCTTTCTTCCATTTCCTCAGCTCTCTGCGGGCCCTCCTGAGAAACTGGATGGCCAGAAAGAAGTTGCCGACAAAAATGACGGAATAGAGAGGAGCCATGGGGATCTCCAAGGTCTTGATCGTGTAAATGTGACGCCTCCAAAGATCCCAGACGGTCATTATGCCGCGGTGGGTCACGAACAGGCACAGCACGGCGCCCATCGTGGCGTTGATGGCGTTCCCCAATGCCCGCATCCTTGGACCAAAAAGGGCCAGCACGACGTCCACCCCCACATGTGCATCTTCTTTCAGTACCCAGGCGGCGGCCAGAAAGGTAATGAAAACCAGGGCATGTTCGCTGCATTCGATCACCCACGGCAAAGAGGTGTTTGCGCACTTCCTTACTATCACTTCCGCCGTAACGGACAAGGTGATCAATCCGAGCAAAAGCCCCGACAAACCGGCCAAAATGCCGATGATCCTGTCATGAATGCCGATCATCTTCCTTAAAACACCCGTGGCCTTCATGTTCACCTCAACCGACTTCGCTGGAGATAAGCAGGGTCCGTTTGGAACGATCTCGGATACCCATGCTCAAGACCCATGAATGACCGGACCTGCAGGACGAACGTGCCGTCCGAAACTTCCAGGGCACAGGGCATAGGGGTTACACAGACCGGTTTCCAAACCTACGGATACCATCCATGGTTCAAGAGTTAGGCGGTGGATTTGGGGGCTCCTCGCTATTTCCGGAAACGCCCCATAACCTCAGAAGCCCATCATCTTTTTCATTTTGTCGGCCATGCCCGGAGGGAGTTTTTTTCCGTGCACTTCCCAGGCCACCTCGTCAATCTTACCCAAAAAGGCCTTCGTGTCCTGCTGCGACCACTCGATGTGCTTCACCCCATTTTTCTTCAGCACCGCCCAGTGCTGATCGATGATGGGGGCCTGCACCTTCTTCATGAGAGGTTCGGCCTTTTCCTCGGTATCCACGATCAGCTCCTGCAGGTGCTTGGGGAGCCCCTGGAACTTGGCCTCATTCATAATGGTCACCGCACTGAAATTAGGCCAGAACCCGGGACCGATGACATACTTGCAGACTTCGAAGAGGCTCAAGGCTATGAAGCTGTTGTGCTTGATGGCCAGCCCGTCGAACAGATTTCGTTCCAGCCCGGAATAGATGTCCGACATGGCGGCCGAGATGGGGGTGATGCCGAAGGCCTTGAAAAAGGGGTAGGTCGGGGTGTGGCGGAATCTCTTCCCTTTCAGCCCGGCCAGGCTATCGATGGGCTCCTTGGCGTACAACCAGAAATGACCCGCGAAGTCGGTGGGCCCCAGAAAGCGCAGGCCGACTTTTTGATGTTCTTCAACCAGAAAATCCTGCAGGCCGGTTTTTCTCGCGTCCCAGGGCTCGAGCCTGCTCAGGCCCATCACGGCGGCCACGGGAAGCATGGGTATGTACCAGCCGCACGGCACAAAAGCAATATCGACGGCTCCGGTTCTCACCGCCTCAGGCTGCCGGGGATTGGGTATGGCCTCAGGACCGCCGGCGATCTCTATGGTCAGTTCCCCCTTGGCCGCCTTGTTGATCATGTCCACCAGCAGATGAAAACCTTTTTCCGAGGCGTCTCCGAGGTTAACAAATTGGACGGCCTTCAGTTTTATAGGTTTGTCGGTTGCCCCGCACGGTGAGACCGAAGGCACCAGTACAACCACCATCGCCAAAAAACAAATAACTCTTTTCATCCTTCCCCTCCCATTTCTTGCTGCTGCCAAGGCCGGCAGCGGTTTCATGTTGTTTTCCATAGAATCCATTCATCAATTTTTCTGAACTTGACCTATTGGCTCAAATCTTTCGAGATTTGAACGGTACCGCTACGGAAAAGGACTCAAGAAGCACTCTGCTTCCAGGGCTCATTTTATGAACACATCAGGAAACGGCGGCCTTTACCTATTCATTTTACCGGGCTCCTTTCTAAGCCCTGCGCAAAGCAAAGCCACTCAATCTGGTCTACCGAAAGCTAAAATGATACTCAGATGTTGATACTATAAACAGGAATCAGGCGGCAAATGTCACGATGAAGCTTCTATGATGAGAAAATCGGCCATCTTGGCCGTTTTTTTGAGGGTTATGATAACCCTACAGATGGACAAATGCAAGCCCTTGTTTCCAATCTTTTCCTATTGACCGGGGGGGAAAGTTCTCATATAGTCCTGGCCTAAGAGAGATACCATCCATCTTGATTTTTTGCAGGTAAATCGTGATGACAAAAGAACAAAAGACGGACGGGGGCGTCGTTTCCTTTGATCCCAAGGGGGGTCAGAGGATGAGCCTCTGGTTTCGAGACAGCATTGAGTTCGGGCACGGATGCACCCTACAGACAAAAATAAAGAACGTCCTCTACCACAAACGATCCCAATACCAGGAGATTGCCGTCCTTGAGACCGAAAAGCTGGGCAGAATGCTCGCCATCGACGGCATCACGATGCTCACGGAGTTTGACGAATTTGCCTATCACGAGATGATCAGCCATGTACCTCTCCTGGTCCACCCGAAACCTTCCAGGGTCCTGATCATCGGCGGTGGAGACGGCGGGGCGGTGCGGGAGGTCGTCAAACATCCGGAAGTCGAAAGTGTCCACCTCTGCGAAATTGACGAGGAAGTGGTGAATGCCAGTCGCAAGTTTCTGCCCACCATCGCCTCATCCCTCGATGACCCAAGGGTGAAGATCTTTTATGAGGATGGGGCACGCTTCGTCGCAGAGCATCCCAAGTCCTATGAAGTCATCATTGTGGACTCGACCGATCCCCTGGGTCCGGGCCAGATCCTGTTTCAGAAGGAATTCTATAATAACGTGAAAGGGGCCCTCTCCGAGGAAGGCATTGCCGTAACCCAGTGCGAATCAATCTACCTGCACCGGAGTGTTATCGAGGGGGTCTTCTCCTTTGCCAGGCTGCTGTTTCCGAAACTGGGCTACTATTATACCCTGGTCCCGACCTATCCGAGCGGTCTGATCGGCTTCTTTTTCTGTTCTCTCAAGAGGGATCCCCTCCAGGATATGGATGAAAGCCGGGCAAGGCTTCTAAAGGACCTTCGGTATTACACGCCTGACCTTCATCGGGCCTCTTTTGCGTTGCCCCTCTTCGCCACCCAATTCTTCCGTCCCTGAGACTTTTTAGCCGGCCTCTCTACTCCTGGCTCACCGACTTGAATGATCCACGGATGGAATCGATACCCATAGAAGCAAAAAAGGCCAGCCCCGCGACCATGATGATAGTGGCCCCGGAGGTGAGGTTGTATCTGTAGGAAAACCACAGGCCCGCCATGGTAAAAAACATGCCCAGGACGGAAGAGAGGACCATCATCCTGCCGAGCGAAGTCGTGTACTTCTCAGCGATGTAGGGAGGGATGGTCAGGAGGGCGATGACGAGAATGAGTCCGACGACCCGTATGATCATGACGATCGACAAGGAAATCATCGCCAACAAGGCGAAGTACAATAACCTGACCGGCATTCCAACGAGAAAGGAAAATTCCTCGTCGTAGGACATGGCGATAAATTCTTTGTACAAGAAGAGGGTGACAAGGAGAACGGCAACGTCCAGCGATGCCATATACCAAATGTCCACCCTGGGGACAGAAAGGATGCTCCCGAAGAGATAGCTCATGACGTCTACATTGTAGCCTGGCGTTCGTTCAATGAGGATGATACCCAGCGCCATCCCCAGTGCCCACATGACGCCTATAATCGTATCCGCCCTCTGTCTGCTCTTCAGGCTCGCAGCGCCCATCACCATGGATACGGCAATGGAAAACAACGCCGCTCCGAGGACGGGCGGAAGACCCGTATAGATCGCGATACCGATCCCCCCGTAGGCCGCATGGGCGATGCCCCCCGAGATGAAGACAATCCTGTTGACCACGACCAGAGTCCCCAGAACGCCGCAGACGATGCTTACCAGCAGGCCGGCCAGCAGGGCGTTTCTCATGAACTCAAACTGAAGGGCCTCCCACATCTTATTCCTCTTCGTGAGTGTGCAGCACCCTGTGGGGCAGGCCATGGGCGATCAAGTCGACCGGACATTGATAGGCCATATCGATCATCTCTTGGGTAATCTGGCCCCCCTCATGGAAGATGAAATGCTTATTGACGCAGGCGATCGACTTCATGTGGCTGGAGACGACCCCGATATCGTGGGTGATGACCACAATGGTAACGGTCTCGTTCAACTCCCTGAGAAAATCATAGAGATCCGTCTGAAACTCAGGGTCAACGCTGGCGGTGGGCTCGTCAAGGAAGAGAATCTCCGGGTCCGTAGCCAGGGCCCTGGCTATGAAAACCCTCTGCCTCTGCCCCCCGGAGAGTTTGCCGATGGGCCTGTGGCGATACTCCCACATCCCCACTGTTTCCAACACCCTTCTTGTCTTTTCCCGGTCATCCTTGGAATACCTCCTGCCGATTCGGGCCCTGGAAAGTCTGCCCATAAGGGCCACCTCTATGACGGAGATGGGAAAGGACCGACTGAAATCCGTGTCCTGAGGCACATACCCTACCCTGTGGCTGGCGTCGTTGGGTTCCTCTCCCAGTATCCTTATCTGCCCTCTATCGGGTTTCAGGAGGCCCAGCATGAGCTTGAGCAGTGTTGTCTTCCCTCCCCCGTTAGGACCGATGATCCCCAGGAACTCTCCCTGCTTCAGGGAAAAACTGATGTCCTTAAGAACCTCGGTCTTGTCGTAGGAAAACCAGACATTCTTGAATTCGATGGCGTAAGTCTTCGTCACTGGATGCTCACGAGTGAAAAGGTTTCGTGAGAGGCCTCATGAGGGACTCAATTCCAGGCTCACGTTGGCGGCGCGCGCCGAGTGTGTCAGGGCCCCCACGGAAATGATATCCACCCCTGCCCGGGCATACTCTTCGATGTTATCAAGGTTGATGTTTCCCGAAGCCTCGGTCTTCACCCTGCCACCGATAATTCTTACGGCCTCTCGAACCATATCGGGCGGCATGTTGTCCAGAAGGATCACGTCCGCTCCCGCTTGAACGGCCTCCTCGACGCCTCCAAGATCTTCCACCTCCACTTCCACCTTGACCGTATGGGGGGCGCTTCTCTTGGCGAGAGCCACAGCCTTTCCAACGGAGCCGGCCGCCGCAATGTGGTTGTCCTTGATAAGAATACCGTCAAAGAGACCCATCCTGTGGTTAAAGCCTCCTCCCATCCGCACCGCGTACTTGTCAAACAGCCTCAGGCCGGGGGCGGTCTTTCGGGTATCGACAACCCTCACCCCATGGGAACCGACTTTCTCAACGTAGGTTCTGGTGAGGGTCGCAATGCCGCTCATTCTCTGCAGAAAATTGAGGGCCGTGCGCTCCCCTTCGAGGAGGGGCGCGAGGGGTCCTGACAGGAGACAGATTTTCCCTCCGGCAGGGACCACCTGACCATCCTCGAAATGGGCCTCAAATTCCATCTCTGCACACAGCAGTTTAAAGACCCGGAAAAAGACAGGCAGTCCGGCGAGGACCATTTTTTCCCGAGCAAGAAGCACGGCCTGACCCCTGCTTTCCGGGCTTATAATGGCCTCTGTGGTCAAATCGGCCGTGCCCAGGTCCTCTTCAAGGGCCCTTCGAATGGTAGGGTCAATCAAAACCGGATTCTCAATCATTGACGGACTCGAAAAAATTCAAATTCTGATGTAGTTTTACGAGCTGGAGACGCATGGACGCCACCTTTTCCTTCACCCCTTCCACAATTTCTGCCGGGGCCTTTTCCGTGAACTGCCTGTTAGAAAGCTTCCTTTCAGCCAGTTCCATCTCTTTTTCGATCTTGTTGATCTCCTTTGCCAGCCTTTTTCTTTCCTCTTCAAAGTTGAGGAGGCCTTTCAGGAGGACATGGATTTGATTATGGCCATAGACCGCGGTTGCCGACCCCTCGGGTTTGGCCACTAAGGCATTGACGGTGACGGCGTTGACCCTGGCCAAATTCTGGATGTGGGGGATATGAAGGCGAATGATCTCCGCCTCCGTCTTCTCCGGGGACTCGATCACGATATCCACCTTCTGTGACGGAGAGACGTTCATCTCGCCCCGGATGTTGCGCACCCCTGTGATCACCCCCATGAGCAGGTTCATCTCCGTCAACGCCTGCTCATCAAAGGGAAAATCCGAGGATTCAGGGAAAGGGGCGACCATGATGCTTCCCTTGGTCCCCGGCAACTTCTCCCATATCTCCTCCGTGACAAAGGGCATAAAAGGGTGTAGGAACTTCAGGACCCCGATCAAAGCCTCTTGAAGGACCACCCTCGACGACCTCTTGAGGACCTCATCATCTCCGTAGAGGTTCTGTTTGACCATTTCCAGATACCAATCACAGAATTCATGCCATACGAACTGGTAGCAGATACCGGCAGCGTCATTGAAGCGGTATTCATCAAAGGCCCTGGCCGTTTCATCGCTCACCTGGTGCATCCTTGCCAAAATCCATCGCTCTGCCAGGGTGTTCACAGGGGCCTCAATACCCCTTTCGACATCGCCATCCAGATTCATCAGGACGAGTCGGGCCGAATTCCAAATCTTGTTGACGAAGTGCCGGTATCCGGAGATCCTCTCTTCCGAGAGTTTGATGTCTCTTCCTTGTGCAGCAAGGGCGGCCAGGGTGAAGCGGAATGCGTCCGTCCCGAACTGATCGATGACTTCAAGGGGATCAATCACGTTTCCTTTGGACTTGCTCATCTTCTTCCCTTCGGCGTCTCTCACCAGGGCATGGATATAGACATCACGAAAAGGGACATCGCCCATAAAATGAAGCCCCATCATCATCATCCTGGCGACCCAGAAAAAGAGGATATCAAAGCCGGTCACCATGCTTGATGTCGGATAAAAAGTCTTCAGTTCGTCCGTCTGATCCGGCCAACCCAGCGTCGAAAAGGGCCAGAGGGCCGAGCTGAACCACGTGTCCAGCACATCCGTCTCTTGCTCAAGTTCTTTTCCACCGCATGATGGACACGTTTCCGGGTCCTCCCTTGCCACGATGATTTCGTGACACCCCTGGCAAAACCAGGCCGGGATCCTGTGTCCCCACCAGATCTGCCTCGATATGCACCAGTCCCTGATATTATTCATCCATTCGTAGTAGACGGCTTCCCACTGGGAGGGCATGATTCTCGTCCTTCCCTCTCTGACCGCGGCTACGGCCTTTTCGGCAAGGGGCCCGACTTTGACAAACCACTGCTTGGAGAGGATCGGCTCGATCATGGTTTTGCACCGGTAACAATGCCCGACAGCGTGTCTATAAGGCTCCGTCTTCTCAAGCAATCCCGCCTTTGCGAGATCCTCCAGGATCCTCTCTCTGCACTCGAACCTTTCCATTCCGGTGTAGGGACCGGCTAATTCACTCATGGTGCCGTCATCGGCAATGACCTTTATCCGGTCAAGCCCGTGCCTCTCTCCGATTTCAAAGTCGTTCGGATCGTGGGCCGGAGTGATCTTTAAAGCACCCGTACCGAATTCCAAATCCACATATTTGTCATAGATAACGGGAATGGGCTTGTTCAGTATGGGCAGGAGGACATAGGCCCCCGAGAGGTCTCCGTACCTGGTATCTTCGGGATTTACAGCCACCGCCGTATCTCCCAGGAGGGTTTCAGGCCGCGTGGTAGCCACCGTCAGATGTCCTGCCCTTCCCTCAAAAAGGTAGCGAATGTAATAAAGCTGGCTGTCCACATCCTCGTGTTCCACTTCCAGATCGGCGAGGGCGGTGTGGCATCTCGGGCACCAGTTTATGATATAGTCTCCCCTTTAAATGAGGCCCTGCTCATAGAGCGCCACGAAGACCTCGCGAACCGCCCGGGAAAGGCCCTCATCCATGGTAAACCTCTCCCGGCTCCAGTCGCAGGAGCTTCCCAATCTCTTAAGTTGGTTGATAATCATCCCGCCGTACTTTTCCTTCCACTCCCAGACCAAATCGATGAAACTTTCACGGCCGATCTGGTGACGATCCGTTCCCTTCCGCGCAAGATCCTTCTCAACCACATTCTGGGTCGCGATGCCGGCGTGGTCTGTGCCTGGCTGCCACAGTACGTTGTATCCCTTCATCCTCTTGTATCTGCACAGGATGTCCTGGAGGGTGTTGTTGAGAGCGTGTCCCATATGCAGGGAACCGGTCACGTTGGGCGGTGGTATCACGATACAAAAGGGCTCTTTATCAGAGGCTGGTTCGGCCTTGAAAAGGTTGTTCTCTTCCCAATACCTGTACCATCTCTTCTCCACCTCTTCTGGTTCATAGCCTTTCGGCATGATTTCTCTGTGCATGGACAAAAACTCCTGGATGTAATGAAAAGGGGCCGCCTCACGGGCAGCCCCTTAATTAATCACAAACTCCCTATGTTTTAAAGAGATTTTTTTTGATCTTCTCACTCAGAGCGGGATTCCAGGCTCTTTCGAAGGGCCTCAATAGCCTCGGTGATCACCCTTTCAGCCACCTTGGTCATGGTCTCACGGGCAACCCTCTCTACGACCTCTTCTACCACCCTGGCGATGGTCGCCTCGATCTTCTCTGCGGTTAACCCGATAAGGTCCGCAGAAGGGGGCAGGGCCTCGGCCGCTTCTTCTTCGATGAGGGGCTTCTCGTCGAATTCACCGGCTGCCTCCTCCGGCGTGGATTCACCCGCAGGAAGTTGGGAGATCATGCCTTCCGCGATCAACTCTTCCATCTCCTCTTCAAGATCAGACTCCAGTTCGAATGAGAAGTCATCGGGCAACTCCAATGCCTCTTCTCCTGCCGTTTCCTCCGGCATCTCGCCCTTTGCCTCGAATTTTTGAGTGCCCCTTTCCTCTTCTTCGATGGGTTCCTCTTCCAGCGTGAGATCGAGATCCGCTTCAACTATCCCGCCCGCCGCCTCTTCTTCAACCTCGAGTTTTTCCTCCCTGGCGAGATCCAACGTCTCTTCCCCGAGGGTCCCCTCTTCCACCAGAAAGTCGAGATCCACTTCATCCATCCCAGCCGCCGCCTCTTCTTCAACCGGGCGCCGTTCCTCCGTGGCAAAATCCAGGGTCTCTTCCCCGAGGGTCCCCTCTTCCATCAGAAAGTCGAAATCCCCTTCGCCTATCTCATCCGCCGCCTCTTTTCCAACCTCGGGTTTTTCCTCCTTGGCGAGATCCAGCGTCTCTTCTCCGGGCAAGGTCTCTTCCGTCAGGAAGTCAAGCTCAGCCTCCGTGATAAAGCCCTCCCCCACTGTCTCCTCAGGCTCGGCTCCTTCCTCTCCCTCCAGATGAAATTCCAGGGAGATGTCTGATAGATCCAAATCCTCTTCCTCAATGGCAAGACCCTTCTCGGCCGGGGCCTGGTCAAGGCCGGCGGATTCCAAGCCTTCCAGGTCCATATGTTTATGAACGTCCACGGATTGGCTCTCTTTCAACCAGTTTGACACTTCCATGTCCATCGTTTCTTCATCCTCGGTCCCTTCCTCGACGAGATCTGAAAGCTCTATGATATCATCATCCATTTCTGAAAAGGCCCGCTCGATCTCCTTGGAAGAAATATCATCCAGATCATCCAGATCAAAGTCGAGCAGATCATCCCCGGTTTCGACCTGGTTATTCAGATTTTGGCCCTCTTCTTTCATATCATGACCCCGCATCTATTGAATTTGACTATATGAATTTAACATATTTCACCATTTTCTAACATAAACGTCTGTTGCTGTCAAGACTTCTTTATATTATCATTAA
>JAZDGZ010000042.1:0-3009 GCA_043806375.1 Pseudomonadota bacterium
CGCCAGGCCCAGGAAATGGGCCTGGTCAATGAAGTACTGCCCCGCCAACAACTCCTACCGCGCGCCTGGGCCCTGGCCGAGTATCTGACCCAGCGGCCGACGCTGGTACTGCGCTACACCCGCGCGCTGCTCACCCAGCAGCTTAAGCGCCTGATGCACGACATGCTTGGCTACGGCTTGGCACTGGAAGGACTGGGAGTGATGGACGCGAAGGAGTCCCAGAAATAGAGATCCCTTAGCCCTTAGCTCTTCAGCGCACGACCCGCCTTCACGCCTTCAGGCTTCTATTTCTTTTTCTAACCAATCCCTTAACTCGCCGTCGACGGCATAAACCCCTTTGAGTTGACACACCGGCTTTTCAAATTTTTTCGGCAATTCGAACCTTGCAAGCTCCAATGCCTCTTCAGAATTTCTCTTGATGAGGTAGATATAATACGGCTTTGACCAGCAATTGACTACGAAATAGACCGTGTAATCGCTCTTGGATCGGACTGCGAAACCATTCCCTCGAGGATAGATATTCCCCCACTCCAAATAGGTTCGTACCGCGTTTTCAGGGGTCATTTCCCAGTCGATCGCGTTTATCAGCTCTCTATTCTTCTTCAGTTCTTCGAGAGTTAACATCAGCCTGTTCCCTTCCGGCAAGAGTGCCGGCACCCCCAAGAGCGCTTATCCCTTCCCTGGCTTCTAACCGTAAAGCTTCCGAATCACATCCGCCATCCCGCCCAGCTTCTCCAGTGCTTCCCGGGTCGGGATCATGGTCTCTTTATCCCAGCCCGCGTTTTCAAAAAATTGCCGGGCCAACTGATTGCGATCTATGGTCACGCCCTTCAGGGGGCCTTCTGTGAGTGGCGGTTCTCCTATACATCTGCTCGGAAGCACATCATCCGTCGGCTTCTGGCCTTCTCGCAGATTGAAGGCGTATCTCATATTCATAATCCGCTTTCCTGTCTCGAATACATCTTCCTCTTTGAAATCCCAGCCCGTCGCGGCTGCAATGAACCTGGCCGCCCCGTCCGGTGGAAAGGCCATATTTCCGAAGACGCAAAGTCCGGCAGCATTCAATATTTCAGTTGAGAACGTGGCGCCGGCATCCATCGCCCCTCTTCCCCCGTACCTATATTTCACTTCGCTGGGGGCATGAAGGTCTACTATCCCCAGCCCCCCTTTCACGTGTCGGGCCGGCGTGGGGTCATACTGGTAGGTCCTTGCAAACCCCGGCGAAAATCGAGGGTCGTGCATGGGAAGCTCTATCCCTCGGACCGTCTGAAGGTATTCAGCCCCTTTTCCCAGCTTTTCCGCCGCCCCGGCCGAACCCATGGCCAAGATCTTTCCAAAACCTTTCTGGTCCGCAATAGCCTGCGTCATTGCCACGATGGCTTCGGCATTCCCCCAGGTAAGCTCAACGCCGTCTGTCTCCTCTTTGGTGAATAGGCCGTTTTCATAGCACTCTATCGCCCACGCGATGGTGGATCCTACCGAAATGGTGTCCAACCCATATTTGTTGCAGATATCGTTGCATTTGATGATGCATTCCGCGTCGCCGTTAAGCGGCATCGACCCAAAGGCCGCCAATGTCTCATATTCGGGACGATCCGTTTCCCCCACGGGCCACTTTCCATCGTCCACGCGATACTGTGCCCCGCAACCTAAAGGACATGCAGCACAGGCATACTTCTTTCTGTTGTACTTGGCATCAAAGGCCCCGGCTGAAATCTTCGCCGCTGATTCCTTCCCCATATCGACAATCCCCACACCCTTCCAGTTCTTCACCGGGGCGTCTCCGCTCAGGACCGCGCCTTCCGTTATCCCAGCCGTGCCAAAGGCGCCAAAGATCTTGAGGATTTCGGCTGCAGGCCCGTTTTTCATGGCCTCTACAATTTCAGCATTGACTTCCTTGATCTTTTCGGGCAGAGCCACAGGGATTTTCCCGGTACCCACGACGGCAACGGCTTTGAGATTCTTGGATCCCATGACGGCGCCGCAACCGCCCCTGCCCGCAGCCCTGTGTTTGTCGTTGATGACACAGGCCATGAGGGACTGCTTTTCACCTCCGGGTCCGATCACTGCAGCTCGAAGCTTGCTTTCACCCGTCTCTTGAATCAGGGCCTCCAAGGTCTCCACAGTGTCTTTTCCCCAAAGTGCACTCGCATCCCTTATTTCGGCCTTGCCGTCCTTGACAAAAAGATAGACCGGCTTGCGAGAGGCCCCTGATACGAAAACAGCGTCATAGCCGGCCTTTTTCAATTCCGGTCCAAAAAATCCGCCCGAATTTGCGTCGTTCCAACCCCCTGTGACCGGGGACTTGCAGACAACCGTATATCGGCCACCAAAAAGCGCTCCTGTTCCGTTCAGCGCTCCGGACATAAAGCCTATCACATTGTCAGGGCCCAGTGGATGGGCCCCCGGTTTCATCATATCGTAGAGTATCCGGGCTCCAATACCATAACCACCAATAAAATTCCTGGCCACCTCCTCTGAAAGTGCTTTTTCCTCGAGAGTCCCTTTAGTCAAATCCACAAAGAGTAATTTGCCTGCGTACGCTCCCTTCATTTGATCCCTCCTTATTATTGGTGTGAAAATATGAAATTGCTCACATTATGGGTGGAGTGAGTGGCGCCAACCGGGCAAAAAGGTTCCGAATCACCTCTCTATAGCAGATAAATATCGGAGGATCAATGGATTGTATTTTCAGGTGTTCACGACCGCGAACCGGGCCAGGCCCCCCTTTCCTCCCGCTGTTCGAGCCGTTTTTGACTCAGAAAAATGTGGTCTCATCAGACTGCTTCGATCGTTGAGGGAGGCTTCGGCGCGAGATTGTACGTGACGCTGACGATACCGGGCACCTCTCCGATGATCTCGTGCGCGAGCTTCTCAAGGAGTTCGAAGGAAAGCCTCGTGGGTGTTGCGGTCCGTGCATCTACGCTCTCCCAGCAGCGCACCTCGATCTGCTGGCCGAACTCGCGTTTGCCGTCGCGCATGCCCGTCACCCGGTCTTCGTGAAGGATC
>JAZDGZ010000043.1:0-3997 GCA_043806375.1 Pseudomonadota bacterium
CGCGGGGCATCTGTGGCAAAGCCAAGCGGAACTGCGCCGAAGCCAACCCGGCTTCGCCCTGCGGGCTACGCCGCGGTCGCCTGTCGCCATCCCTGTCGGGACGAAGCCTTTGGCGAAGGCCGATCCTCCCCGTGCTCCCGCACGGGGCATCCTGGCGAAGGCGAGTGAAGGTTTTTCCGAATTCGCAATGGGTATGGAGGTGATGCATTGCCTGAAGAAGGAATCAACGTCTATCCTCTCTTGGTAACCCTAGTAACTATAGGTGTTGCGCTTTATCTAGTCCTCTTCCCTTTCACCGATGCGCCTCTTGCAAACACATCTTTAGCCTCTGTGGCTGCCTGCCTGCTTTGTCCCTGAGTTCTGACGGGCGTTCCGGCAGCCCGTGTGGCCCCAAGCCCCCTTTGCCGGAAGGTGTGCGGAGCCCGCTCTGTTTCGGCACAAGCGCTTCAAATCTCATTCCATGTCGTTCGAAAAATGAGGCAGAAGCGCGCCGAACAGACTGCCCGACACCTGTGATCCGGCTGGAATCCATATCAAAAAGAAGCGCTCAGAAAATTTCTTAGTCTTATCCCCGCGGCACATCCCGGTGAAGATGAGTGAGGGGGCTTAGCCTCGCTGCAGTGCCATAACATGCCAAGGGTGACGAAAAATATGTTGACCTCATCGTCACCCTCAATTATTAAGCCAATCCTTAGGGGGAGAAACCGCAGGAAAAGGATCCAAGAGGGGAGGGGGATGCAAAATAGGTTTTCCATCTTTTTTGAGGTCTGGCCATGGATCATTCGGATTTAGAGACATATTTGGGTTCAGCCATAGAGGGGTGGGACGCCGAGGCAAAGGGCATTCACCCGAGCAGCGTGGTCACGGCGCCTTGGGTCAGGCTCAAATGCCAATTCGGCTGTACCGGGTACGGGAAAAGTTTCTGTTGTCCCCCTGACACCCCTGGTCCGGAAGAGACGAGGGCGATTCTCGGCGCCTACCACCGTGCAATGTTGTTCCACATTCGAGGGGCCAAGCAGGCGGAACAGAGCCGCCGGAAATACCTGATGACGTTTTTTGAAACGCTGGTGGACCTGGAAGGGAAGATGTTCAAGGATGGCTTCTACAAGGCCTTTGTTTTGCTGGCCGGGCCCTGTGAACTCTGTAAGGAATGCGCCAAGCAGAGCGGAAGACCGTGTACTTTCGGTTTCAAGGCCAGGCCTTCCATGGAGGCATGCGGGATTGACGTCTACCAGACGGCAAGAAACAACGGCTTTTTCATCCAACCCCTCCGTGAAAAATCGGAAACTCAAAACTGTTACTGCCTCATGCTTGTCGACTGAAATGATTTTCCGGATTCCATAATTTCAAGAACTCTTGTATATTGATGAAACGAAGGCCATGGAAAGAGGTTGAGGACGCTTAAGACAAGGGGCTTCGTTGGGGGTGCCCTCATTTTTCGGGCCTTGATTTGGCGGTCATGGTTTTAGGCCGGCAAATCTTTTTCGAAGGCTTGGCGCTCAAAGGCGGCTCTTAGAAGCATGAATCGAAAAGGAGGTCCGTATGGCCAGAAGGGAATCCGATTTTGCCGGCAGTTGGTATCCGTCAAAGGAGTCGGAATGCCGCAAGCTCATCGAGGAATTCTCTCGATCCGACCTTCCTTGCCCTTCACCCCAAAGAAGGAGGGTCGGAGGCATTGTGCCCCATGCAGGATGGATTTATTCAGGGAGAATTGCATGCCATGTCATAAAATGCCTCCGGGATGAAATTGAGCCCGATACGATCATTATTTTTGGAAAGCACCTCCATCCCGGCAGTAAGAGCTATATTGTGAAAGAGGGATTGTGGGCCACCCCGCTCGGAGATATAGAAATTGATCAGGAGCTTGGGGAGAGGCTTGCTTCGGAGTTTCCTTTTATCGTTGAGACGCCGTCCGACTACGAACCGGACAATACCATTGAAGTGCAATTGCCTTTTGTGAGATATTTCTTTCCTGGCGTTCGAATTCTTCCCATAGGCGTGCCCCCTTCGCTCACTTCGCTTCGCATAGGTGAGCGGAGTGTCGAAATTTCTGAGGGGTTGGGGCGAAAGTCCATCGTCTTGGGTTCAACCGATCTCACCCATTATGGCTACAATTACGGTTACGCCCCCAAGGGAGAGGGAAAGCAGGCGGTTGATTGGGTGAAGAATGAAAACGACAGAAAGGTGGTGGCACTGATGGAGGAGATGGATGCTGAAGGAGTCATCCAAGAATCCTTGAAGAACCGCAATGCCTGTTGTTCCGGTGCTGTCGCCAGTGCGATCGCCGCTGCCAGGAAATTGGGGGCCGCGAAGGGAGAAAAGTTAATCTACAGTACAAGCTATGATATAAGGCCCAACAGCAGTTTTGTGGGTTACGTAGGGTTGGTTTTTTTGTAAAGGTCTGCAAACTGACGTTTAATGATAAAACTGGCATTTGTTTGGGATAAAAATGGAAAAAAATAGAATAAAATTTGAATTTCTGGTCCACGATCTTAAGGTCCCGTTGGCAGTGATTGAGACTGGGATTTTATCCTTACTCAACCGAAAGGATAAGTATGGGCCGCTCACTGAAAAGCAGGCGAAGGTTTTGGAGAGGGCACTCAGGAACACCATCGTGACCCGCACCTTGGTAAATGATGCCTTGGAGTTGGGCAGATCCAGTGCAGGAATCATGAACAAGGTCCGATTTGTCTTTTCCAGCCTTATGGTGGGGGTCCTTGTGGAAATCTTTGATCTGACGGATCACCTGGCTGCGGAGAGAATCAAAGAATCTCCATCCTTTTCGGACCTCAGAAGCGCTTTGACGGAGAGGGGTATCGTCCTTCAATGTGATGAGGGTCTATGGCGTCGGGAGCTTTTGCTGGATGAGTCCAAAGTGAAACAAATTCTCAGAAACCTCCTGAATAATGCCCTGAAATATCGAAAAGACCGAGTGGACCTGAAAATTGAAGAGAGGGACAAATGCCTCCACTTTTCCGTAGGGGATGATGGAGAAGGTATCCCTGCGAGCCACCATGAAAAGATATTTGAGTGTTATTTTCAGATGGATATGAAAAACGACCATTGCGTCAGGGGGCACGGCTTGGGGCTTGCAGGTGTCATGGTCTTGTTAGAGGATATGGGTGGTCAACTCTTCCTCGAAAGCGATGCGGGGAAGGGGGCAACTTTCTCGGTCAAGATACCGATCTAGAAGCCTCGTTTCCGTCTTTCTTCTCAAGCGTGATTGATCAGGCGAGGATTTTGATAGGGTCGTTCCTGAAGCTCACATCATCTCCTCTAGCCTGCCTGGTAACAATCCGCTTGGCATCAAAATCCTCAGGGTTGGAATGCCCTTTTGGCTGGCGATTCGCAAGAGATCATATCCCTTAACCCCCATAATATCGAAAATGGCCACTTCATAGGAGTACTTATCCAGGAATTTGCTGCCGCTTTCAAAATCCGGGGCTGTATCTATAAGGCATTCACTCAGCAGTTCTTCAAGGGTCTCTAAGATGTCTGGTTCATCGTCAACTATGAGGATCCTTTTTCCCCTCAAGAGCTCATCGTCTTGCATCGTTCACCCCCTCGGAAAATAACCATGAGATGTTACCTTTACGGTCCGGCGTAGTCAACAGAGATTTGAGGGAGAGATTTGAGGGAGGGTCTTGGGCCAACTCCGTTTCGCACGACCCAATATCATTCCCGTCCAAAAAAAGAATTATCACCACAGAGGTGCGGAGGACACAGAGAAAACTTTTCGTTTGTCGGGAGATACCGACAAACAAAAAAGTTCTGCTCTGAAAGGCCTCTACGTGCTAATCATCATGAACAAATGGCGTTGGTCAGCTCAGATTTGCGCTGATCCGTCCATGAAGAACGCTGTGCAATGAATTCGATCTGAGAGGTTTACCCGCCGGCGGCGCCAGTCCGCAGGGCTCCGGATCATTTCGGAGAGGGCACCAGGGATCTTTTCGTCTATCGGTATCTCCCGATAGAAGAAAAAATAAATCTCCCTCTC
>JAZDGZ010000044.1:0-3699 GCA_043806375.1 Pseudomonadota bacterium
ACCGCCCGGAAGGTGGCTTTGATCGATCCCGGGGAATACCGGTCATGGCCTCACAGCAAAGTTGCCTGCACATTATGTCACCCCCTGGCAACCGACTTCAACCACGGCAGGCAGGAGCCGGGTGATTGCCGGCAATGTCATACCCCCCATGACGAAAAAGCGGCCCACGATCTCCACTCACGAGTCGCCTGCGGTGCATGCCATCTCCAAGGGATTCAGCCCTTCCTGGATGGTGAATCAGGTGGTGCGGTTCTGTGGAAAAGGGTTTACAGGGCAGGGGAGACGAGCAGGATCCATCATATGGGGGGGGAATACGATGAGGGCGCCTGTCGACGGTGCCATGAGCAGGGGAACCCTGTGGGCGCTGTCTCCATGATCCTGCCTGCCAAGGGCATTTTGTGCATGCCCTGTCACGCCGCCACCTTCTCAGCGGGGGACATGACGACGGTCCTCTCGTTGGTCGTGTTTTTTTTGGGCATGGTGATGATCTTTGCCTATGCCCTGTCCGGGACCATCCCCGGGAGGCCTGGTGCAGGGCCTTTCACCAAACTGCTGGTCTTGCTGGGGCAGGCCGGCAGGGCCCTTTTCTCCCCGAGAATTTCTTTGGTTGTCAGTGCCGTGATTCTGGATGTCCTCCTTCAGAGGAGGCTCTACAGGCAGTCAGCGAAACGATGGGCTATTCATGCCATGATTTTTTTCCCCATCCTCATCCGGTTTTCCTGGGGGCTCATCGGTTTGGCCGGTTCCCTTTGGAAGCCGGAGTGGCCCTGGATCCGGGCCCTGCTCGACAAGAATCACCCAATGACGGGCTTTCTCTTTGATGTGACAGGGATCATCATGGTGTTGGGTCTCCTACTCGCCTTTATACGAGGAAAGGGGCGGCAAGCCATCCAGCCATCCGGTCTGCCGAGACAGGATCGTCTTGCGTTAGGTCTGATGGGCGGTATCGTTGTCGTTGGATTCATTTTGGAGGGCATTCGCATCGCCATGACAGGGAATCCCGTCGGTGCAGGGTATGCATTCCTGGGATATGCCATCGGCCGGTTATTCGGGCAGTCTTCCGCCCTGACGGGGGTCTATGGTTATGTATGGTATCTTCACGCTATCCTCACCGGGGCGTTTGTCGCGTACCTGCCCTTCAGCAGGCTTGTTCATATCATCATAGCGCCCTTGATCCTGGTCAGGAAGACCCTTGCCGAGGGTAAAGACAAGAAAGGATAATGAGCAGAGGTACCAAAATGGAAGCGAAGTATGAATTTGCGAGAAAATACCGGGAGCAGATCCTCCAATGTACAAAATGCGGGTTTTGCCAGGCGGTCTGCCCTATTTACGGCAGCACCCTTCGTCCGGCCTATAATGCGAGAGGGAAGATGCTCCTCCTGAAGGAGGTGATGGAGGGCAAGATTGAACTCGGAGATGAGCTGATTGAGACCCTGTTTCAGTGCACCACCTGTGCCAGTTGTGCTGAAGAGTGCCCCTCAGGGGTCAAGGTTCCTGAGATCATTAAGCAGGTGAGAAAGGATATGGTCCACATCGGGTCTTGCCATCCTGCTTTTAAAGGGATGAACGAGGTCCTCCAGAAGCATACCAATATCTATGCAGAAGATGAACCGGAGGATTTCGAGAGAGAGAGAAACAAGAGGGCGGAATATGTCTACTTCATAGGATGCGTGGGCGCCTATCGAGAGGATGAGTCCACCATGGCGACCCTGGATCTCTTGGACCGTGTCGGGCTGGACTACACGCTCGTCGATGAGGTCTGCTGCAGCGGCGTGCTGGAGGATGTGGGCTATGAGATCAACGAGGATTTGGCCCGAAAGAACATCGAACTGATTATTGCGACGGGGGCGAAGGCCGTGGTGACGGGCTGTCCTTACTGCTCTCGAACCTTCCAAAACAAACCTCAGTATGGGAGACTGAAGGAGAAGGGCATCCAAATCATGCACATCAGTCAATTGCTGGGGACCATTGATTTTGATTTGAAAACGGAGAAGAGGGTCACCTACCACGATCCCTGCGATCTGGGACGGCATTGCGGTATTTATGAGGAACCCAGGCAGACGATTCGGAAGATTGCGCCGAACTTCGTTGAGTTGCACCACAACCGTGTTAATGCCCTGTGCTGTGGGGCTGGTGGCGGGGTGCGAGGGGCCTTTCCCAAGAATTCGATAGCCATGGCCCGACGTCGCCTGGAAGAGGTGGATGAGGTGGGCGCCGAGGTGGTTTTGACAGAGTGCAATTCCTGCGTACATAATCTGTCCAATGCCAAGTTGCGCAAGCAGAAGTTCAAGATCTATAACACCACCCAGTTCATCAATGAATTGATGGAGGAGAAGGGGTAAGGGGGGGACAGATTTCTCCCTTCGCTCGAAATGACAAACGGGGAATGGTTGAAATGACAGAGTATGCATTTGGGAACGATAAATAATACGAAGTCGTGGAGAAGGAGGTCAACCAATGGAAATTCAGGGGTACAACATGCCGGACGAGCTTTACTATGAAGAGAACCACTTCTGGGTGAAAGAAGAGGGGGATCTTCTGGTCATGGGGATGGATGATTTTGCCCAGAAAATGGCCGGAGAGATCGTCTACGTGCAACTTCCGGACGAAGGGAAGGCACTTAAGGCGGGAAAGAAATTCGCCAAGATAGAATCGGGCAAGTGGCTGGGCAAGGTCTTTGCCCCTGTCAACGGTGAACTGGCTGCCGTCAATGAGGAACTCGAAACCAATCCGGGGTTGATCAACGAGGATTGTTACGGCAAGGGTTGGATGTACAAGCTCAGGCCTGATGAAAAGGGGGAACTCGGCAAGCTTCTCCACGGCGCCGAGGCGGTCGAGAAATGGCTTCTGGCCGAGATTGAGAAATATTCCAAGGAGTAGCTGCGCAGTGAGCAATCAGCAGTAAAGGATGGGCGGTGGCGAGGCCTGCGCTGAAGGTCATCCTGCCCACTCTCCAATGATCATATCCCTCGAAGGATGAAGTAACCCATGGGCAATCAGGACTACACGGTGCGACAGATTCTGGAGATGGAGGCGTGTACCAACTGCCGGTTCTGTGCCGACGTCTGTCCGGCGGTCACTGCATCCAAAGAGGGAGAGCTATCCGCCCTTTATCGAATGAAGGGTCTTAAGGAGATCCTGAAAAGCAGAACCGGTCTGTTTCGCAGGCTCCTGGGAAAGAAGGCCCCCACCGAAAAGGCATGGAAGGCCTATAGTGATACCGTCTTTCGATGCACCCTGTGCGGAAATTGCCAGGAAGTCTGCCCTGTGGGTATCCGCCTGAAGGAACTGTGGCTTTCCCTCCGGCAGGATCTCGTCCATTCCAGGTTTTTCCCTGAAAAAATTGATATGATTCGGGATAACTTGGAAGAAAGCCACAATGTCTTTGCCGAAGATAATGAGGAGCGCGCCGATTGGGTGGAGGATATGAGGGACGCCCCTGATCACGGTTTTCTGAAAGACCAGGCCGAAGTCGTCTATTTCACCGGATGCGTCGCCTCTTATTTCCCCCTGGCCCAGAAGATCCCCATGGCCTTTGCAGAGATCCTGGAGGCAAGCAAGGTGGATTTCACACTGCTGGGAGAGGAGGAATGGTGCTGCGGATTTCCCCTCTTGGGAGCAGGACTGAAAGAAATGCTCCATGTTTTTGTTGAACACAACGTCGATGCCGTGCGCGAAAAAGGGGCGACGAGGGTCATT
>JAZDGZ010000045.1:0-3821 GCA_043806375.1 Pseudomonadota bacterium
AATGGTCCTGGTGGTTCCTCCTTCCGGAACCCGCAGGAAAGTCATGTACTGGAAAACCGGCTTTTACCATATCGCCCAGGGGGCAAATGTCCCCATCGTGCTGGGGTATCTTGATTACCGGCGCAAGGTTGGGGGTATCGGGCCGGTCGTTCACCCGACCGGAAATATGGAAGCGGATATGAAAATCATTCAGGACTTTTACGCCGACATCACAGGTAAATATCCCGGAAACCGAGAGGGGTCAGCCCGTACACTCTTGACAGGAGGTGGGGGGTCGCCCCGGTAACATGAAATGGTTTGAGAAGTCTTGAAAAGGAGCCCAAACTGGGGCTTATAACCGGTTTTTTTACCCTGAAATGAACCTCTTAAGGATGGCCGGTTGTTTGCCATGTCGGATGAAACACGCCTGCAATTGGATACCTTTTGGGAGCTTGTTGACGGGATCCTTAACTCAGTGCTGTTCGTACTGATCGGCTTGGAGATCCTGATACTCACCTTTACGAAACAATATCTGGCGTTGAGCCTTCTCATTATTCCATTTGTACTCACCGCCCGATTTATATCCATTGGAATCCCCATGACGCTGATGAGCCGTTTCAACACTTTCAGCCCGGGAGCGGTCCGCATATTGACATGGGGAGGTCTCCGCGGCGGCATATCGGTTGCTTTGGCGCTCTCCATACCACCCGCCCCTGAAAGACACATGATTCTTACTTTTACATATACTGTTGTGCTCTTTTCAATCCTGGTACAGGGAAGTACCATAGAAAAACTGGTGAAGCATATTGTCGCCGGGGAAGAGAAAAAGAGGCATTCATCGCCAAGCGATCTTTTCGTACAAAACTGATTACAAGGATTTTTTGGATCGGCTTGGAGAATGAGTGGGGATGAGTCCCGGAGCGATAGTGGAGAGGGGTAAGGAGAGGAGCAAGGTAGAGGTGCCCAGTATTCTATGCTACTGGGCACCAGATCGTTTGGGGATCAGCCAAGGGGAGTCGGCGAAACGATTAAAGCTGGCACAGTCAGCCGTGAGTCAGGTGGTCCGAAGGGGGCACGATTGAATATTATAATTTTACGTACGCCCCCTGTACCTTAATCATGATAGTTTACCGATGGCCGCTGTTTATTATGGCGGCAAAGGGATGAAAAAAAAGTAATGTTGCTCACAGAGTCTGAGCCCAAAGGATGATAATCAAAGATCAAGACGTGGCCTCGAATACACAGAGGTCCTCCACGCCCCCATCGTTTCAGGCAGATGAAGCGTTTCACAGGCCTCTAAGGCATCCACACGTTGGCGGAGGAACCACTTTCTCGGGGTGTGGCAGACCTCGCAGATGGGCATAGGTCATCTGATCAAGGGTCCGAAAATTTCCTGAGCCCATTTTTTCTCATATTCTCTCTTCTTTTTTAGAAAGCTCTCGTCTTCGCTGATAAAATATTTTACTTTAGGATCTCTCAGGTCCCCTTTGTTAAGGTGGTCGTTGGGCACATCCAGCCGCGCACTCTCAGCCCCGGCCGCCCTGGAATAGACTGTCTGTCCCTCTTTGGTCAAGAACCAGTTGGCGAATAATTTGGCGGCGTTGGGATTAGGGGCCTGATTAAAGGCGGCAATCAACCCGGGGCCGCCGCCCAATCAGGCGCCCTCTTCAGGTATGATGGTTTGAATGGGCGTGCCCATCTTGATAAATTCCGCCTGAATATCCGGTTGCACCCCGATGGCAACCGCGTATTTGCCTCGCGCCAGACCTTCCGCCTGGAGGCGCTGGTCTCGAGTAATAAAGGGTTCTTGTTTGACCAGGTCACGCATATAATCTAATCCTGTGAATCGGTCAGCTACGACGGCGAACCATCGGGAACCCGCCCCGGCGATGGTGGGGTCATTGATAATGATCTTTTCTTTTCATTTCGGATTCAGCAGGTCTTTATAGGAGTTTATCTCTCCAGGTTTGACCAAATCGGTATTAACGGAGAGATAATTGTTGGAGGCGGTCAGGACAGGGCAGGCGACATACTGCCTTTCCAGATCGGAGAAAAAAAGGCCACCGCCATACCATACTTTCGGGTCAGTCACTTCAGGCAAGATCAGAAGGGGTTTTAGAGGGTCAAGGAACCCCTTAGGTTTAAAGGTCGTGGTAGGTGTGGTGGCGCCTCCTAAATACAGGTCAGCCAGAAAGATACCGGCCCGGCGCTCTGAGGACACCTTTTCCACTAGCTCAGAGCCTCTTCCGATGACAAACTCCAGTTGGATCCCATATTTTTGTGCGAACGACTTGGAAAGGCTTGTCCTGACTGAGTTGGAGACCACCCCATAGATATTTACCTTTCCTTCTTTTTTTGCTGCAGCCAGGCTTTTCTCCCAGTCCGCCTCCCAGCCGGGCTGTGCCGTTACTGAAGTCGCGCAGACCGATATGAGGAAAAACAAAACCAAGAAGGACAACAAAATTAATTCTGCTCTTTTCATATCTCCCTCCTTTTAGCGATCCCGAGGCTGAAAGGTTGCATGATAGGCACGAATAAGCCGGATATTCGATTTATGGGTCCCTATCTCCTGTGTTTAACTGTTGAAGAAAATAAAAAAATGACGCGTCATTTCAATGGGTTTCTCTCATTCATCTCAACCACCTTCTTCCAATGGGGTGCATCCGTGGTGGGCCATTAATCATGCCTACTACAACGTAGCAGGATAGGTCAAGCATTTTTCTGAGGCAGGCAGATGATGGGCCAAATAAAATGAAGGCGCTAGACGGCGAATGCCTCTGGATATGCCAGCGATACACAAAGCCGTCTATCGGACCTGCGTTCATGGCGAATTGGATGAGTCGTGGCGCTGGTCTTGGAAGGCGGTGTCGGCTTCGCTTGCCATAACCTGGAAGTTTGATTTTATCGCTCAGGTCAACTCAGGAAGCGGGGGATCCGAAAAAACGCGAGCACTCCAGCTCGAAAAGTGGTAAAGGTCATGTTGGCAGGTCAGCAGAGAACAGCTGCGCGGAAACTTAAATGACTCATGGAGGTTTCGTGGTGTCGAAGAAAACCTTGTTAGACGGGAAAAAGATCCTCATCGTCGATGATGAGCCCGATGTGTTAAGCACATTGGAGGAGTTGTTGACCATGTGCATGGTGGAAAAGGCCCTCAGTTTTCAGGAAGCCAAAGACCTGCTGGAGACCCAACACTTTGATATGGCTATTTTGGACATCATGGGGGTTGACGGTTATAGCCTTCTGGAAATAGCCACAAACAGGGGCGTGATAGCCGTCATGCTCACCGCCCGTGCGCTCAGTCCCGATGATGCCCTGAGATCCTTCAAACAGGGGGCGGCATTTTACGTCCCCAAAGATGAGATGCATGACATTGCGACCTTTTTAAGCGACGTCTTGGAGGCCTTGAAACAGGGGAAGCATCCCTGGTCGCGCTGGGTCGAGCGGTTGGGCGCTTACTTCAACACGCGTTTCGGCGCGGGCTGGCGAGACAAGGACACGGATTACTGGAAAGACATCGCCACGTTCTATGGTGGTGACGGGTGATTCTGACCGGCAAATTCCCGGCTTTGCTGGGATGAGGTAACTTTTTGATTGACAATACGGGCTTTCTTGGGGATAAGGGCGTCGTAGATCGGGCTGTTTTACCGGCACCAGGAGCAACCCAGGCCGAAGAAAGTCGCATAAATGCTGAGTCAAGCATCACTCATAGGGGCTCCCCTCAGCAACCGACGAGGCGGTCAAGATCTCTCTTCTCCTTTTCCCCAAAGAACGATGGTTTCTGAGGGCGCCTATCTCTTACCTCAAATGCGGAAAAAACGGACCATCTTATCCGAGCCGCTGGT
>JAZDGZ010000046.1:0-6094 GCA_043806375.1 Pseudomonadota bacterium
TCTTTCGCCACTCGGAGCTTAGAAACATCCAGATCCTGCGCGAGATTGTCCCCGCGCTTGAGGCGAGCATAAACCCGCAAACGGCAAACGCCCTCGGTATCGAGCATGGGGAGACGATCGTGGTGGAGTCTCCGAGGGGAAACATGGAAGCAAAAGCCCTGCTCACGGAAGGGATAGACCCGCGCGTGATCCAGGTTCCGAGCCATTGGCCCGGGATCAACAACGTCAATCGGCTCATGGATAATGAGGCGTGTGCGCCCATGATCGGAAGCGCACAGCTTCGGTGCCAGCTCTGCAGGGTACGCAAGAAATGATCCCATCACCGAAAAAAATGCTCTTGGTGGATATCGACAGTTGTGTCCGATGTTACGCATGTGAGATCGCGTGTCGCCAGGAGCACGACCTGACCGCTGAAACAGGGTCCTCCTGGTGCAGGGTGGTTACGGTCGGTCCGAGACGAATCGAGGGGAGGCTCCACATGGATTTCGTCCCCGTCCTGTGCCTGCACTGCGATGATCCTCTCTGCCTGGCCCTTTGCCCGAGCGGGGCCATTCAGAAAGACGACCAGGGACGCGTGGTCATCGATGAAGAGGCCTGCACAGGCTGCAAGGTCTGCGTTTACGGCTGCCCGTACGGCTGTATTTCCTTCAACGAAGTGAAAGGAACGGCCGGGCACTGCGACCTGTGCAGGGGAAGGATGGAAGCGGGGCTGGAGCCGGCGTGCGTGCAGCACTGTGTCGGCGGCGCCCTCCGGTTCGTGGAGCAGGAAGAGCTTGAGGAGCGTACCTCAGGACAACACACCGTTTCTTCACGGAGGATCTGCTATGCCTCGAGCAAGTGGCGGCTCCAAGACCACCTTTGATAGCCGGTCGTGCATCGGCTGTGCGACATGCGAATTGGCTTGTTCACAGCACCACGCCGGTTTTTTTCAGCCGAGCATTTCAAGCATAGAGATCAGCGGCTCTCCGAAAGAGGGCTTCAAGGTGTCGTTTTACGCAGCGCCCCAAGAGAACCATCGGGCCTGTGACGGCTGCAAAGGTTTGGAAGAGCCCCTCTGCCTTAAGTACTGTCCACCCATGGGGAAAAACGAACTGAAGGCCCTGATAGAGAAGGCGCAGGCTTCACGGGCCCGCTAGGGAGGAAGCTAACCGGACATGGAACCATCAAGCCTTTATGGATATGCCGGCAAGATCCTGCGGATCAATCTGACGGAAGACAAGGTCTCCCTTGAGCCGACTGCGCGTTACGCAAGAGAATGGCTCGGTGGTTCGGGGCTCGCCCAGTGGATTATCTACAACGAGGTCAGGCCGGGCGTCGAACCGGGTGGGCCTGAAAACAGGCTGATCATCGGCGCCGGCCCCTTAACTGGGACCCTTGCCCCCGGCGCGAGCAGGGTCTCTGCCGATTCCAAAGGGCCTGTGACGGGCGGCGTGGCAAGCAGCAACAGCGACGGCCATTTCTCGGCAGAGCTCAAGTTTGCCGGTTACGACAGCCTGATCTTCCAAGGCCGGGCAAGTCGACCGGTATATCTCTGGATACACGACGACCGGGTCGAGGTGCGGGACGCCTCTCATCTTTGGGGCAAGACGACGTGGGAAACGGATGACCTCATAAGAGAGGAGCTGGGCGACGAGAGAATACAGGTCATGTGCATCGGCCCGGCCGGCGAAAACCTCGCGAGGGCGGCCTGCATCATCGTGAACAAGGGAAGGGCCTGCGGCCGGTGCGGGCTGGGTGCGGTCATGGGGTCGAAACACCTCAAGGCGGTGGCCGTGCGCGGGACCGGCGCCGTGAGGATAGCAGACCCCAAGAGGTTCATGCGGGCGGTCGAAACCACCCGAAAGGCCTTTGCCCAGGAGAACGAGAAGTCCAGGTTTATCCGGTACGGCACCCCGGTGATCCTGGAGGGCAAGCAGGCCCTGTGCGGCATATCTTACAAGAATTTTCAGTACCTCGATCTGCCGGCCGACGCATTCGCCAGGCTGCGTGGAGCGATGGAGACGTGGCAGGATGATTACCGGGTCAGGATGGTCGGGTATCCTGCCTGCCCGAGGCCATGCGACCGTTATTTTCGTATCGACAAGGGCCCCTACGCCGGACTCGAATGCCAGGGCGTCCAGTTCGAGGTCCTCCAGGGGTATGCCGGGAAACTGGCTGTGGACGACCCTGACTTCCTGATCAAGATAAACGCTTACTGCAACCAGTTGGGCCTCGACGTGGACAACCCGGCAGGGGCCATCGGCTGGGCCATGGAGTGTTATGAAAGGGGGATTCTAACCGAGACCGATACCGACGGCCTGAAACTCGTGTGGGGAGATACGGACGTCATCCTAGAGTTGACGCGAAAGATTGCCTACCGGGAGGGTTTCGGGAATTTGTTGGCGGAGGGGTGTTTTCGTGCCGCCCGGCGCCTGGGGAGGGGAAGTGAATATTATGCCATGCACCTCAAGGGCCAGGATCTCTATGAGGTGATAAGGAACTCCATAGGCTGGGGGCTGGGGGTGTGCGTTTCCACGAGGGGCGGGGGGCATACGACCGGTGCGCCGGCTGCGACCGTTATAGAGGCGGCGGTCAAGACAGATCCAACCCTGGCGGCGATGGCGCAGAAGACCTACGGCATCGGAACGCTCGGCGATCCCCTCTCATACGAAGGAAAGGCTCCGCTGGTCGGATATTTCGAAAGACTGCACCGGGTGAACAATGCCTTCGGCGTCTGTCACTATGTGACAACCTGGTCTCACCCATCCTATCTTGGCTTTCCTGAGCTGGCCGAGCTCTACTCGTCGGCCACGGGGTGGGAGACCACAGAGGAGGATCTGAAGAGGACGCCACGAAAACATTGAATGTTGAAAAGGCCTTCAACATCCTCCATGCAGGATTCGGCCGCGACGACGATTACCCGCCTCGAAGATGTCTGGAGGAACCCATACCCAGGGGCTCAATCGCCGGGTTCAGGCTGGAAAAGGAGGGATGGGACCGGCTCCTCGACGAGTATTATGAGATGCATGATTGGGATCCGAAGATGGGCTTCCCTACGAGGGCGGGACTGGAAGCCCTCGATCTTGGGCCGGTCGCCGACGACCTTGAGAAGGCGGGGAAGTTGGGAGGGGCAGGAAGTTGAGGAGCCATTGGGCAACAGCCCGTTGGGCACTGAGAGGTGGGAGCGAGGCGGAGCAGGCGCGAAGGGCAAAGAGCTTTCATGGGAGGAGGGTCTGACGTTTGTCGGGCTTCAGCAACCGTTTAACCATTTATCAAAATGAAGGAGGGCGAAAATGAAAAAGCTTAGTACATTGGCATTGGTGCTCATGTTGGTCGGCCTGGCCGGCGCGTCTGTCGCGTCTGCGGCATCGGTCCTCAACATAGCCACCCATCCGGTCGGAAACCTGACGAACATGGCTGGCACGGGTGTAGCCGCTGTGGTGAACAAGTACTCGCCCGTTCAGCTCAAGGTTAAAGCCGTTGCGGGCCCTACGACGTGGCTTCCGATGATGGGGAGTAAGGAGATAGAACTCGGCATCTTTACCTCAGCCGATGCCTACCCCGCCTACCTTGGTGAGGAGGCCTATGAAAAGCTTTCAGGGGGCAAGGGATTTGACATACGCCTTGCCGGCACCGGGATGGTCCTTTCCCTCGGCACGATCGTCTCCGGGAATGTCCCTGCCAAGACCATGGCGGAGCTCAAAGGTCTGAAGGTTTGCGGCAACTATGCCAACGTCCCCAGCGCCCAGGTCGCGATGACGGCCGTCTTGGCCAACGGCGGGTTGACCTGGGACGATGTGAAAATGGTGCCCGTCCCTCACCCGGGCGCGGCCGTTAAGGCGGTCATGGAAGGCAGGGCGGATGCCGGCTGGGCCTCTCTGGGAATGCCGGCTGTCAGAGAGCTGGACGCCAAGAGAGGGGCTCGTTTCATTGGCCTGGATATTTCACCCGAGGCCCTGGCCAGGAAGGACAAGTACCATCCCTACAGCTTCCCCAAACTCCACAAGGCCGGGACGGCCCCCGGGTTGGCGACCGACACATGGATGATGGGCGTGGAGAATTATATGGCCTGTCGGGCCGATATCGCAGATGAGGATATCTACCAGATCAACAAGGCCCTGTGGGAACACTATGAAGAACTGGGCGCTTTTCATCCCAACATGAAATCCTGGAACCAGAAAAACTTTGTGTCCAAGAAGTTATTTATCCCCTACCATCCCGGGGCGATCAAGTTCCTTAAAGAGAAAGGGCTGTGGACCGACGCATTGGAGGCCCGCAACAAGGAACTCCTGGGCATGAAGAAATAATGAATAGAGGACAAAGCCTTGCTTGAAGAGGAAACCCCACGCATGCGCTTCAGGCGCCACAAGGGACTGCTCGGTACAGCGGAAAGGGTCTTGCTCATCTGCATTCCCTTAACCGGCATTGTGACCATTTTTGATATCTTCCTTTCCTTTGGAAAGTCGGTCTGGATCGAACAGTACCTGGCGGTATTTCTCGGCCTGATCATGGGGCTGGTTCCCTTGCTCGTCCCGGCACGGAAGGGGGCGGCAGGAGATCGGTTGGCCTGGTATGACGCCATTTTGTCGGCGCTTGGTTTTGCGCTCGGCCTGTACGTGGTGCTCTTTTATCCCGACATCGTCATGTCATCAGGGCTCACGCCGCCGGATCGGACGATCATGGGGGCCTTGGCGATCCTCTTTGTCCTCGAATGCTGCCGGCGGCTCCTGGGCTGGGCATTGGTGATCATCGTCGCGCTTTTCATCCTGTACGGGCATTTCTCCTATCTTCTGCCTGAGCCCCTTTACAGCAGAGGCGTCCCCTGGGTCCGGCTTGCCAACTACCTCTATCTGGACCCGGGGGCTCTCTTCGGCATGCCCCTTAGAATCGTCGGGACCACGGTCCTGGCCTTCGTCTTTTTCGGCCGCATGTTTTTCAGCACCGGCGGGGGCAATTTCCTTTCTGATGCGGCCATGTCTGTCATGGGCGGATTCAGGGGAGGCGCAGCCAAGGCATCCGTCCTGGCCAGCAGCGCCTTCGGGACCATCTCAGGAAGCCCCACGGCAAATGTGGTCACCACCGGGTTTTTTACCATTCCGCTCATGAAGAAGACGGGCTTCACGCCCCACTTCGCGGCCGCGGTGGAAGCGACCGCCTCAACCGGGGGTCAGATCATGCCCCCGGTCATGGGGATAACCGCCTTTCTGATGGCCGAACTCCTGAACATGCCCTACGCCAAAATAGCCTTGGCCGCGCTTGTGCCGGGGGTGATCTATTACATCGGCGTCTTCATCCAGGTCGACCTGGAGGCGGCGAAGATGGATCTCAGGGGCGTTCCCCGCGAGTCGCTCCCGTCACTGAAAAAGGTGATGGTTGAAAACTGGATGTTTCTCATCCCGATCGCCGTGCTCATCTATCTCCTTTTCGTATCCATGCTCGATCCTGATATTGCAGGGCTCTACACCGTGGCGGCCACATTCATCATAAGCCTGTTCAAAAAGGCTACCAGGGTGAGCTTCCGCAAGGTGATGACGATTCTGGAAGGGACCGGCGAATCCTTGCTGGAGATAGGGATGATTGTCGGCGCGGCCGGTCTGATCCTCGGGGTGATGGCGGTCTCCGGACTCGGGTTTTCCTTCTCCCTGGCCCTGACCGAAATAGCAGGAGACAGCTTTATCTTGCTCCTCTTGCTGGCCGCTGCCGGCGCCATTGTCCTGGGCATGGGAATGCCCGTGCTGGCCGCTTACGTCCTGGTGGTGCTTCTGGTCTCTCCGGCCTTGATCAAGGTGGGGATGATTCCCCTTGTCGCCCATATGTTCGTCTTTTACTTCGCGGTCTTGTCCTTTCTGACGCCGCCCATATGTCTGGCCGTCTATACGGCGGCCTCACTGGCGAACGCCAATCCCATGCAAACGGCTTTTCAGGCCGTGCGTTTGGGGATTGCGGCTTACATATTCCCCTTTGTCTTCGCATTCAGTCCTGCCCTGCTCTTTGTCGGCCCCCTCCCCAAGGTGCTCTCAGCCACCTGTCTCGCGATCGTGGGGATTGTTTTCCTCTCCTTCGGGTTCGAGGGGTATCTGCTTCGCCATTTGCGTTGGTTCGACAGGATCTTGAG
>JAZDGZ010000047.1:0-3894 GCA_043806375.1 Pseudomonadota bacterium
TTCTCACGGGGTCGTGGACAAGACTTTGGATGAAACCTGGCCCTCTTGCGCGAGGGCACAGCCCCGGTCCGGGGAGGGTGGGAAAAAGACATTGAAGGCGGTCCCCCCTGAGCGATAGCAATCCTCCTTCTCCTTGCAAAAAGCGCATTCACTGATTCGACCCGGGCAGAGATCGCTCTCGTTCGGGATGTAGCGACACCTTGCCGATCCCATGTCTATCTTGAAATTGTAGCGCTCGGCAAAGAGCTTCATGCGCAGAAGGTCGGCCCCCTTTCCCCCGGCGTTGAAATCAAAGGGCCGTTTGGATGAATAGTTCATGGTCTCCTGAGTTGAAAAGAACCCTTCAAAGATGCGTCTTTGATTTTCGTCGGTGATCCCTACCCCGCAGTCATAGACGACCAGTTCCGCGCCCTCACCCTTCTTGTCGACGATGATCTCTATTCTTCCCTCATCAGGGGTCGCCTCAACGGCATTTTTGATAAGGCCATCCACTACCTTTTCCAAGACGTCGCCTGGAACGCATATGTCCGGCACAAGTTTCAGGCGGGTGACGATCTCTACCTGGCGATGGGCGAACAGCGGTCTTAAGACCTCCAGCCTCTTCTCCACGAACTCGTGCAACAGGACGTTGGAGATCTCGCTCTCCTTGGGGCCGTAGATCTCCCTGATCCGATTCCTGATCCTTTCAACGATCGGGCCTTCCCCGACCTCTTCCGCGACCAGGGCCTCCAGTTCATCACTGCACTGGTCCAGCAGGAGGTTGAGAACTTCTTGGCTCCGGTGGTCTCGATCTCGCATGATGTCCTGGACCTGGTACTGGATATCGAGGATGCGGTTCAGGTTCCTCTGGGCCCTGTCCATGGTCGGTTTCCAGGTCTCCCCGGGAACCTCCTCCATCTTCTTCGCCAGGATATTCATGGTGGCCAATAGGATGGAGACGGGCGTCTTGAGCTCATGGGAAAGGTGGTTAATCACCTTGTCCTTGGCCCTGTTGAGACTCGTCACTTCCCTGTAGGCCTCCGTAATCTCCCTTGAAAAACGGGCGTTTTCAATGGAGAGGGCCACCGTCCCGGCGACGAGATTCAAGAGTTCGATGTCTGTTTCGTCAAAGACCCCTTCCTTCTTATTGATGGCAGAGAGCACCCCTATGATCCGGTCGCCGCTCCTCAGGGGCAGAGCGAGCATGTTTCGTGAAACATAGTGGATCTGCTCGTCCACCTCCACGTTGAAGTCAGGATCTTTGGAGGTATCATGGACGATTATGGGTTTGCCTGTTTTGATCACCCTGCCTGATATGCCTTTAGAAACCGGATACCGGATCTCTTTGGCCCTCTTCTGGGTTTCCTGGTTGTCATAGGCCGCCCCGATAAATAGGAGTTCCTCTTTCTCCTCATCCAGCAGGATGACAAAGGCCCCGTCGGTTTTCAGGAGGCGCCTGACTTCGTTGCTGATGTAATCGAGGAGATCCTCCAACTGAGGATAAGAGGGGAGGGCCATGCTGATTCGAAGCAGGGCCTCGTTCGTGCGCTCCATCCTTTTTTCCGCCGTAATGTCGCGAAGGATCACGAGTTCACCTGCCTGTTCGGCCTCATCTCCTGAGAAGACCCTCCCCCTCATGATCACATCAAGAACACGGCCCTCTTTAGTCAGCCGCCTCGTCTCGTGACGAAGGATGACCTTATCCTTAATGAGTCTCTTGATGCTCTCTCTGGTCTCCTCCTTGAGATCCGGCGGGACGTATGGAATCCGCCGGCCCTGCAATTCCTTGAGCGTCCAGCCGAATGTCTCCGTGAAGGCAGGGTTTAAATAACTGACCTTCCCGTCTAAAGTGAAGACCACCATAGGGTATGGGACAAAATCCAGCAGGATCCTGTATCTCTTTTCCGCCAAGCGACTCGCTTCGTAGGCGCACTGGTAGCGAACCTCCGACTCCCTGAGCGCCTCTTGCGCCTTGAACTTATGAGTCACATCCCGCGCAATGCCCCGAAATCCGACCTTCTCACCCTCTTTCGTCGTAATCAGGTTGGCGGACAGTTCGATGATCCTGGTCTGTTGATCTCTGTCGATGGTCTCCCAAACGACATCGGAAATGCCCTTTCCCGTATTGTAGATCCCGTTAAAAATGTCAAATGCCGAACGGCCGTGTTCCTCATCCATGAACTTGGTGAAGTTCTGGCCTTGAATTTCGTCTCGCGGGAAACCAAAAACTGTGCAAAGGGCGTTGTTGAAGTAGGTGAAGTTGCCGCGAAGGTCCACTTCGTAAACACCGTCATCGATGTTTTCGATGAATCCCCTATAACGCTCGTCGGAAAGCGTACCCTCAACGCCGACCCCCGGCTCTCTTCTCGTCTCTGATCTCTTGAGCCTCTTCTCTAGCGAGTCTTTGCCTTCGGGTTTCTTTCCCTGCTTTGATAGTCCTTTTTTCACCGAGAGACCCCCATAAGACCCCCATAAGGGATATTCCAGTTATTCTATAGGAGGCCTAAGTGATTGTCATTACAATTATGTTGGCATGTTTTCCTGTTTATGCTATGCTTCCTATGAATGGAATTTGAGCGGAAAACAGATTACTTTAATTCTTTGACGGTTCCGAATTCCAGTACCGACAAGAAAAGAGAACCTGTGTGTTTTTTGACGAAGTTCGGCATCACTTCTACGTCACCTGGGTGGGAGCGGGCCGAACTTTTTTTGGAGGAAATATCCATGAAAAAATCTTGCCTCGTCATAACCCTGGCGTTTCTTCTCACCTGTTTCCTCTTTTCCCTTTCCCACGCTCAGAAGGTCTCAGGGCCTGTGATCGTAATCCCGGACAGGTCCTTCAATTTCAAGGTGGCAGATGAAGGAGATGTGGTTGAACACGCCTTCAAGGTTCTCAATCAGGGCGATGCACCCCTTGAGATTAAAGACGTGAGACCGGACTGAGGATGCGCCGTGGCCCAGTTTGACCGGGCCATCCCCCCCGGCGGGGAGGGAAAAATCACATTAAAGGTCGATACGAAGGGATTCGAGGGAACCGTCCGCAAGTCCGCCCGAATTTATAGCAATGATCCGACGAATCGTATTCAAACGATCCGCATCGAGGGATTTATTCGAAGACCCATCTCTCTCTCGCAGAAAACCGTTTTTTTGCAGGGATTGTCCTCCCAGATCATCACAAAGACGGTCAAGATCAGGGGAGGACTTGATAAGCCCCTTCAAATAGAGCCGGTCCAATTCACTCTCGATAAATGGCTGGCCTACAAAATAGAAGAGGTTCAACCGGGAAAGCTTTACCAGGTCCACTTCACCACTATCCCTGGCAATTATCATTATTACCAAGGCCTTTTGAAACTCAAGACCAACTACCCTGAGAGGCCGGAAATCGACATTCAAATCAGGGGTAGATTCAGCAATGCGAGTTCCCCAGCCCGTTCGAAATAATCATTGCCAAAGGTGATTCCTGGTATTCTTTGTTTCGGGGAGGAGGTCGGGTCTTTGGAGAATATCGGATGACACAGGAAAAAGACAACCTTGTCGAAATCTACACTGACGGCGCCTGCAGCGGGAATCCCGGTCCCGGGGGTTATGGCGCCCTTTTGAAATATCGCGGCGAGACCAAGGAGGTCTCGGGGTACGACCCTGAGACGACGAATAACCGAATGGAATTGACCGCCGTCATAGCGGGGTTACGTCTTCTCAAGAGGCCCTGCCGAATCATGGTAGTCACGGATTCGAGCTATGTGGTGAAGGGGATGACCGAATGGATCGATGGCTGGAGAAGGAAGAAATGGCTCAATTCCAAGAAAAAACCGGTTCTGAACAGGGACCTGTGGGAAAGGCTCCTGGAAGCGAGCAGACCCCACAGGATTGAATGGCAGTGGATCAAGGGCCATAACGGGCATGAAGAGAACGAGC
>JAZDGZ010000048.1:0-2737 GCA_043806375.1 Pseudomonadota bacterium
TGCCGGGCCGCGTCGATGATGTCGGCTGTGACCTTTGTGCTGCTGCGGATGACCAGACCGTGATAGGGGCCGATAATGCCTCTCAGCTCTTCGGAGGTCAGGCCGGTGTTGACGTCAACCTCTATACCCGGCGTCTCCTCGAATATCTTGACGCCCACATCTGAAAGAGGATCGCTGACAAGGACCTTCATTCCAAACCTCCCACGAAGCGGCCGTCGGCCGCAGCCAAATGCTGAATACGGAAATCCGAAAGGCACCATTTTCCGTCATTCCGGCGAAAGAGGCTGTGTCGGAATCCCGAGTGTGGCCGTTTTCTGTCATTTCGACCGGAGGGAGAAATCTTAAAATCCCTCTACATGCAAAATCAAGATTTCTCACCCCCGTTCAATCGGGGGTTCGAAATGACATTACGACACAGCCTCGAAAGCCGGAATCCAGTGCATTCAAGCGGTTTTTAAACCTCTGAATTCCGGCGCCTGTCCCGGACCTCGATCCGGGATTCACCCCCGGACAGAAGCATTCCGGGGCAGGCTCAGTGACGACTTTTTGCCGTGAAAATACCCTCGTAGGGGCGGAGTTTATCTCCGCCCTGCGGGCACACGTAAAGTGCGCCCCTACATTCTTGTACGCCTTTGGCGTATTCATCCATGGGGGTGGCCGGCACCCAGGTCATGAACGTTTACGAGGGCATCAATATTGATGACTTCGTAATAAGTCGGAAATGACCATTTTTCTGGATTCCGGCCAAAGCCGGAATCCAGAAAAAACAAGCACTTCTGGACCCCGGCTTTCGCCGGGGTGACGGCTTCGATGACTTTTTACGAAGCCGTCAATATTGAAATCCGAAAAGGGAGATTCAAAAGATGCTCAAGAGCGTACAACACCACGGATGGTAACATAGAGGAATGATTTGTCAAGGTTAGATGTTTCCCCCTGGACCTTCCTTCCGCCAACCTTCTTCCTTGTGCAGGGTTGCCATTAACCATGATCAAAATCATGGTAACCCGGCGACTCGGGCAACAAAACTCTAAAGGCTTGACTGCGGGGCCAATCCCCCATAGAATTCCGGAAAAATGATAACTCAGATCTGATCCGCACAAGGAGACTTGCACATGGCAATCGTCACCACTTACCAGCGGGCCTTCAATACCAAAAAGCTCGATCCTTACCCCGTCGAAATCCTCAAGCGGAGGGCCCAACCCACGACCCTTGTCAAGGAAGATGAGGTCCCAAGGGTGGACGAACGCGAGAGCGGCTTCAACAGGGCCTTGCGGGGGGATTTTGGCCCTTATTTACAAAAGGAAAGGCATCGTTTTGTGGTGAAGCACCCCCTTTCCGGGGCCCTCGTCAATATGCAGTTCGCCCTAGCAGAACTCGTCGATGGCGTCGTTGCCGCAAATAAGGCCCCCCTGACCGACGACCCCATAGCCATGGCCCGTCACATCAAGGAGACCGCCTATTTTCTCAGGGCCGACATCGTGGGGATCTGCAAACTACCCCCTTATGCCGTTTACACGCACAGCATGCCCACCGGCGAACCTGTAGAACTCAATCATAAGTACGCCATCGCCATTGTCGTTGATCAGGATTGGAAAACAGCAGAGGCGACCGTGGGAAATGACTGGATCAGCAATTCCATGAGTTTCCTGGCCTACTCCACCTCCGGCTTTATCGCCTGCATCCTGGCCGATTATATCCGGAAGCTGGGCTACCCTGCGCGTGCCCATCACGCGAGAAATTACCAGGTCGTGCTCCCGCCCATCTTGCTCTGGGCCGGGCTGGGCGAGATGTGTCGCATCGGAGACATCGTGCTAAATCCTTTTTTGGGGCCGAGGTTCAAGGCTGCGGTAGTCACCACCGATCTTCCCCTGGCCACGGACCAGCCCATCGATTTCGGCCTTCAGGATTTTTGTAACAAATGCGGCAAATGCGCCCGGTACTGCCCTTCCGGCGCCATCAGCTTTGGTCAGAAGGAGATCTTCAACGGGTATGAAAAATGGCCGAACGACGTGGAAAGATGCACGAGGCAGCGGGTGGGAAACAAGCAGGGCTCAGGATGCGGCGTTTGCGTTGCGGTCTGTCCCTGGAACAAACCCTACACGCCCTTTCACCGAATGGTGCAGTGGACCATGAGGAACATCCCCTTTGCCCGAAGATTCGCTGTCTGGGGGGACGACCTCATGGGCTATGGGAAACCGAACCTCGATCACAAATGGTGGCTCGACCTGGAAGAGGTGGACGGCGTCCTGAGGGTCCCCTCGCACGCAGGGAGGAGAGGAAACAACAGGCCCGGCGCCGTGGACTCATCAGAACCCTATTAGCGGGCCGGCTGCTTTCGGAGGCCGTCCTTATGGCGGCCGAGCATTGTGGGTGGTGGGGCCGGGATTAACCCGGACGGGAGAGGGGGATTGCCATGGTCTCTAAGCGCCTTGGAAAAGAGGGCTTGATCAGCGATGCCACGTTCCGACCTCTTAAAAAGAAGAGATACTCCGATCAGATCGCCGAGCTGATTCAAGAAAGGATCTTCGTCTCCAACGGTTATCACCGGGGGGATGACGCCCGTCCTCTCTTTGATCAAGAACGGAATTCAGACAACAGCGCCGTTAATTTAGTGCAGAAAAAGGATTATTTATGCGCCCCCTAGAAACCGAATATCTCATCGTCGGCAAGGAAGAGATAAATCGGGAGAAGGAAAAGGGTCGCCGCCTGAGAGAGTCGGCGTGGTGGAAGAGGAAAA
>JAZDGZ010000049.1:0-4186 GCA_043806375.1 Pseudomonadota bacterium
GAGCCGTGGCCGGCGGAGAGCACAAAGCGATCCCTGTCAGGCCATTCGGGGTTTGCGGGGTTATGCCTCATGGCTCGGGTCCATAGGACGTAGGCCATCGGGGCGGCCCCCATGGGCATACCCGGATGCCCTGAATTGGCCCTTTGAACGCAGTCTGCAGCGAGCATGCGAATCGTGTTGATACAAAGGTTGTCCAGGTCTCTTTTCATCTCCCCCTCCCTCTCTTTTGACTCACGCAGGTTTTAGTCTTATCCGACCCCAGAGTCAAGAATCTTTCCGTCAAAGGCGGTTGTAAGGGGCGCTTTTCGCTGCTATGTTTTGTATGAAAAGGACTACACGAGGTAGGAAATGGAAGAGCATGATCAAAAAATAGGGCCTCTCAAGAAGGCTAGGAATAGTCTCCGTGATTTCTCATCACTGCCGTGAGGGCACTTACCGTTTTTTCCGGGACCTCCCCCTTTTCATGGGTGGCAGGGCTCTCGATGATTCCCATATCAGCAAGGATTTTCTTCACCAGGGGCACGGGCTGGGCCTGATATAGGCCCATCAGTTCTTGAAGGTATTCCCCTGCCTCCCATATCTGCCGGAGGTGATCCGGGTAGTCCGGGCGGTCGCCGGTCAGGTTGAGAGAGGAATTTGTGATCTTTTGCCAGGCCTTCGGCGCGAGATTGGCGCCGGCAGAGACAACTCCGCTCAGGCTCGGGTGTCGAAGAAAATAAGACTCATCTCCGTCATAGATCCTGAATTCAGGCCTCGACCTTACAGCCTTCGCATAGTTCCGGGCCCTGTCCGGGGATCCCAAATAAATCATCCCTTGGACCTTGTTTATATGGGCGATATCCTTGAGGATAGAGGTCCGGAGGTTGTTTCTCTTGAGCGGACGGCTCAGCTTTTTTATCAAGTCCGGGTCGTTGCAGAGAATCCATGGCGCTTCGGTCTCGGCAGCTAGTCTATCGTAATACTGTAAGAGCCCGCGGTTGCTGTGATAATAGAGGGGGGTGTCGACCCAGAAGACCGGGCCGCTGTATTTTCGCGCCTTCGATTTCTCTGCAAGAAGCAGGAGGGTCTCTCTGGTCTCCTCGGGCGTTTCACAGGTTATCCAGACCAGGATAGGAACCTCCCCGCGAGTCACCACGATGGCCTTTTCTAACAGTTCCACCCTCTGATGGGCGGTCAGATTCCTCCCTTCTCCCATGTGAGGGCTTGCAAGGAGTAAGGCTTGGACCTGGGGCAGGACCCTGTCGAGGTGGCGCCCCAAACCCCGACCGTCGATATCACCGTTCGGGTTGAGGGGCGTGATCAGATCAATGATCAGCCCGCGGGGGCAGATTGACACCGCCATTTAACCGGAATTCCTCCCTGCCAAAAAGATCATGCAAATGGAGCAGGCCCTTGACCCTCTTTTCCCTGTCAACGATGCACAGATGGGTGATGCCATACAGTTCCATGATGCCGAGGGCCTCCGCAGCCAACTGATTCTCATCGATGGTCTTCGGGGAAGGCGACATGATCTTCTCTACTTTAAGATTGTGGATGTTCTTTTGCCTGGTCAGTGCCCTCCTGAGGTCGCCGTCGGTTATAATCCCTGAAAGCCTGCGCTCTCCGTCGACGACGAGCGTTGCCCCGACTCCCTTTGCATCCATTTCTTTGATGGCTTGCTCCAACTTGGAGCCTAAGACGACCATGGGTATGTGATCATCCGTCAACATGACCTCTCTCACCCCGATGGAAAGCCTTTCGCCGAGGCTTCCTCCGGGGTGAAATCTTTTGAAATCCTTTGAGCTGAAGCGCCGCAGGTTGATCAGGACCACGGCAAGGGCATCCCCCATGGCGAGAGCGGCGGTGGTGCTGGCGGTGGGAGCCAAACCCATGGGGCAGGCCTCCCTCTCAACCCTGACGTCAATCACCACGTCGCTTTCCAGGGCTACGGGCGACTCAAGGGACCCAGTGAAGGAGATAATCTTGGCGCCCATCTTCTTGATGATAGGCAGGATGTTGATGATCTCTGCGGTATTTCCGCTGTGGGAGAGGGCGACAACCACATCGTCGCGGGTGACCATGCCCAGATCGCCGTGGATGGCCTCTGCAGGGTGAAGAAAAAGGGAAGGGGTGCCGGTGCTATTGAGGGTAGCCGATATCTTTCGGGCCACGAGACCGCTTTTGCCCATGCCTGTGAGGATGACCCTTCCCTTGGCCTTCAGGATCATCTGAACGGCCTGTTCAAACTCAGGACCGACACGATCCATGAGGTCCAAGATGGCCTGGGCCTCTATTTTGAGGACTTCTTTTACCTGTTCGATGACAAGGGGTCGCATTTCAGAATCTTTCCGGCTTTTACCTGGATCAGATGGCATTGGTGGTTTCTCTTTGAGGCGATTTTTTCGCTGCCCTTCATGGAAAAACGGATCTTCGAAGGCGCCATTTTTTTAACATTTTTCCGGAGGTCTTCTCAAGGGGTAATTATCCTGCACCGTTTCGCCGGCGCATCTTTGAATTGAAATTCAAGGCAGTTTATACTAATTATAAATGGATGTCATCGAAATCGTATGATTTTAGGTTTTTGAAAAGAGATCCCCATGACCAACCCAATCATCGCTCCATTTCAAAGAGCTAAAATGTTCTCAAAATTCAAGAAGAGGTGCATTCGGGAATGAAAGTCCTTTTTGTCTGCAGCGGGAATGTGAGCAGGAGCTTCCTTGCCGAAATGCTTTTCAGGCAAGAGCTCGAGACGCTCATGGCCAAGGATATCAACGTCTCATCGGCAGGTCTTTTTGCCCTCGCCGGGAGCCCCCCCGATCCCCGGATGGTTACCTATCTCCTGAAACAAGGAACCCCGGTCAAGTGGCACAAGGCGAGGCAGATTCGAGAGGAGGATATCGCCTGGGCAGATCTGATCCTGGTCATGGAGAAAGAGCAGGAGAGGATGATCAAGGCAAAATGGCCCGAGACGAAAGGCAAGGTAGAACACCTAGGCGGGTATGCCACGGGAGGCCTGGTCGCGGATGATATCGTTGACCCCTTCGGTCAATCGCCCTACCATTACCGCCTTGCCCAATCTCAGATCACTTTGGCCGTTAAATTTCTTGCGCGAAAACTGACTCAGGACCGGAAAGAGGATCTTCATGCTTAAGATTCGAGTCATCGTGGTTGACCGCACAAGGTCCTCGTTTCTTAATGAGGGCGAATCCTCATACCTGAAGCGCCTGCAAAGGTATGTCCAAGTGGAGTGGATCGAGGTTAAGCCCGCAAGGATAACCAAGGGGAGACCGGAAGAGGAGATCCTGCTCTCAGAGGGCCAGGCCATTGCCCGAAGACTCGAACCCCGCGATTATACGGTCGCCCTTGATCGTTTGGGACACCAGGTTGATTCTGAAGGGCTTGCCGGTTGGCTGGAGGGCCTGTCTACAACGACGACCGGGTGGGTTTCCTTTCTGATCGGCGGGCCGCTGGGACTGCCGAAACAGCTGTTGGAGCGGGCCAACAGGATCCTGTCCCTCTCCAGACTCACCCTGACCCACGAGATGAGCCGTCTCATCCTCCTGGAGCAACTCTACCGGGCCTTTACCATCATGAAGGGCGAAAAGTACCACAAGTGAGTCACTCCTGGGAATAGGGGTATCTTTATCCACACTCGGCACAGGGGGGTATTTGAGGGTTTGGGTGGAAGTGCCAAAAAAATATTGAATATCGAATGCCGAACAAGGAACCGCAGAATGATGAAGTTTTCACTCGCCTTCGCCAGAATGCCCCATGCGCCCGTCCTCCGCAGCAGTACTGCTGCGGAGGACGGAGAAGCGCGGGGAGCTTCACTTCGATATTCGGAATTCCTTGTTGGACATTCTGCGGTTTAAAGAATAGTTTCTAAAACCAGATAGTTACTTTACCGCTGTGTTAAATGTGTGCAATGTCCAGCCGGGTCAGAGCGATGGGTTTGATTGGAGACTCTTGGCCTTATCGGGGAGTGGGACCCGCTTCCAGGGCCATGGCTATCTTGTTCTTGAGTTCCGTCAAATCGAAGGACTTGATCACGTAGAAATCCGCTGCAATGGATTTCATATCCTCCTTGAACGTATCATAGGCAGTACAGAGAACAACAGGGAGGTTGTAAAACTTGTTCCGGATATCTTGCAGTAAATCCAACCCATTGTAGTCGACCATCTTGATATCCAGGACGACCAGATCAGGT
>JAZDGZ010000050.1:0-6080 GCA_043806375.1 Pseudomonadota bacterium
CCGGAAGTAGCGTTGGGCCGTATACTCCATGGAGTAGGCGTAGGCCCCGAAGATCCGGGTCGCGTAATCGCCTGCCTTGCAGGCGGTTTCGGTAGAAAAGTACTTGGCCATCGAGGCCTCGGTCAAACAGGAAATCTTGTCATCGACCATGTGGCTCGCCCTGTAGGTCAGGAGCTTCGATGCCTCGAGATCTACGGCTATCTCAGCCACTTTGGCCTGAATAAGCTGATACTGGCTTATGGTCTTACCAAAGGCGGCCCTTTCATGGGCGTACTGGATACAATCATGGAGAGCGGCCCTGGTCAAGCCGATCCCCAAGGCCGCCGTCATGGTCCTGATCTCTGCCAGGATGGACATGAGGTTATTCGTCCCACGACCTTCCTCTCCCAGCATGTATTCGTGAGGGATCAGGACATTGGTTAGGGCCAGCTCACAGATTGGCGTCGTCTTCGTCCCAAGCAGATTAAAGGGTTTGCTCAATGAGACGCCGGGCGTTTCCCGAGGGATGAAGAAAAAATTGAGCCCTCTCAATTTCTTGGCAGGGTCTGTCTGGCATAGGACCGTAAAAAGGGAAGCGACAGGGCCGTTGGTCACCCAGGTCTTCACGCCGTTGATCCGATAGCCCTCGCCGGTTCTGACGGCCTGGGTGCTCACATTTCCGAGGTCCCCTCCGGCCTCCGGTTCGGTCAGGCAAAAGGAGGCGATCTTCTCTCCCTTCATGGCCGGAAGGAAGTACTGCCGATGCATCTCTTCCGTCCCGAAATGGAAAAGGAAATTTGTCCCCATGAGACTCTGCATGGCCGTGGTGGCCGCAACGCTCATCAGACCCCGGGCCAGTTCCTCACAGATGATGCAGTAGAGGGTCGTATTTCCGCCGGCCCCCCCCTTATCCTTCGGGTAGCGGATGCCGAAGACCCCCATTTTGCCCATCTCCTGAAACATCTCCCTGGGGAACTCCCCCTTTTCATCAATCTCCTGGGCCCTCGGAATCAGTTCCTTATCTACAAACCTGGCCAGGGTCTTTCTGATCAGCTCTTCGGCATTTGACCTTAGCATACCCTCTTTCCTTTCCTTCTAGCAAGCTTCAGAAAAACGCCCATCTCCCCGTCAAGCCGGGATCTGGCGAGCGGCGTTACCCTCATTCCTCGGAATTTCGTCCCGCAGAATCTGCGGGATGGACATTTTTCTGAAGCCTGCTCTGCAGGTGTTTTTCGGCAACCCGCCAGAATGATCCCCCGGTCCCTTGCCCGTCATTTTTAATCTGACTTCTTTGACGCTCTCGTAAAAAGTCAAGTGCATGCATCCCGTTCATGGTTCGATACCTCACCACGAACGGGAAACCAAATGGTTACGGGGCGCGACAGGCGTTCGCCCTGAGGTTTACCCGCCTTCGGCGGCGCCAGAGGCGACCAGGGTATCGAAGGGCGAAGGGGACTTTTTACGAGTTCATCTTCTTTAGCTCTTCTATCATCCCCGGAACGACCTCGTGAAGGTTCCCCACGATGCCCCAATCAGCCACCTGGAATATGGGGGCCCTCGGTTCTTTGTTGATAGCAATAACGTATCTGGAGTTCATCATCCCGGCCCTGTGCTGGATGGCGCCTGAGATGCCGCAGGCGATATAGAGTTCCGGCCGTACCGACTGTCCTGTCTGACCAACCTGGCGATCCGCCGGAATCCAGCCCTCTTCTACAGCCACCCTGGTGCCGGCTACCTCGCCGCCCAGGGCATCCGCCAGTTTTTCCAACATCTTGAATCCCTTGGCATCACCGACACCTCGCCCTCCAGCGACGATCACCTTTGCCTCAGAGAGATTGACCCTCTTTTTCCCCTCCTTCACCACTTCCAAGACCTTGGACCCAACCTCTTTCTCCGTCAAGAGGACTTTGGTCTTGATAACCTTTCCTTTATGTCCGGGTTTTGCCACAGCCTCCATCACCCCCGGCCGAACAGTCGCCATCTGGGGACGGGAATAACGGTTTACTATCGTGGCCATCACGTTGCCTCCAAAGGCCGGCCTGGTCTGAAGGAGGATCCCCTCCTCAGGATCAATGCTCAATTCGGTGCAGTCCGCGGTCAGCCCTACTTCGACCCGGCGGGAGACACGCGGGGCCAGGTCTCGACCGACGTGGGTGGCGCCTATCAGGAAAATATTCGGCCTGTGCTCCTTCAGCAGTGCTTCAATCACCTTGGTATAGGCATTGGTACGGTAGCTCTCGAGTCCCTTGTGCTCTGCCAGATAGACCTGGTCGGCCCCATACGCTATGAGCTCTTTGGAAATCCCGCCAACCCTGTAACCCAACAAAAGGGCGGAAACATCCTGGTTGAGACTCCCGCCCAATTCCCGGGCCTTGCCAAGAAGTTCCACGGATACCCGACCCAATCTGCCCTCCCGCTGTTCCGCGAAGACCCAGACACCCCGCCTGTCGCTGAAATCAGGGATAACCTTTGGTTCGACATCCGTACATATGGCCTTCTGCCTGCACACCTCCAAACAGGCCCCGCAGGAAGTGCACCTCTCCAGGATTCGGGCCTTCTCGCCTTGCATCTCAGCGGCGCCGTAAGGACACGCCTTGATGCAGCGTTTACACCCATTACAAAGATCAACCTCAATCCATACAGTCATCTTGCGTCCATCTCCGTCTTATTGCCTTGATCTCGCAGGTTGTTGAAAAACACCTGCTGAGCAGCCTTCTAAACAAGAACCGGCTAATAGAGGCCTTTGGCCGCACTCGGTTCGCAACCCTATCGGCTGACCGTCAATTGAATGACGAATGTCGAACAAGGAATTTCGAATCACGAAGTGGAGTTAGCATCTTTGTTTCCTTCGGTGTTCATCATTCGTTATTCGACATTCTGCGGTTCAAACCCGCTCCACCGGCTAATTTTCAATTTCCTCGCAAAGATCAGAGAACGCTTGATCTTACATTCCACTGCCTTCCTGGACCTCATTAGATCAGTCTGCATTCCCTAAGCTTACCTACCAGGCTCTTCACGGCCGTCTCGGTCTCCCCCTCAAGGATCTCTCCCTGACGCTGAAACTTGGGAGCAAAGGTCTTGATCACATGGGTCAGAGAACCCTCCAGTCCCACTTCTCTTGTTTGTGAGCCGATGTCGGCCGCATTCCAGATCATTATTTTTGCCTTCTCCTGACAGGCATCGATCAACCTGTCTACCCGAGGCTGTCTGGGAGCATTCAACTCTCCGATCACTGTGAGCAAGGCAGGAAGTCTGCATTCCACCCGCTCAAAACCGTCTTCAAGTCGCCTCTTCACCACCATGCTCCTCTTCTTGACCTCCTCAATATCAGAGACATAGGTCACTTGGGGAACTCGAAGATAATCCGCCACCTGGGGTCCTATCTGGGCGGTGTCTCCATCTATGGCCTGGCGACCGGAAAAGATCAGATCAAACTTGCCGACCTTTTCAATGGCTTTGCCCAACGTTGAAGAGGTGGCCCAGGTATCGGCCCCGGCAAAGGCCTTGTCCGTAAGAAGGATTCCTTCGTCCGCTCCCATGCCGATCGCCTCGGAGACGGCATCTATGGTCTGAGGAGGCCCCATGGAAATGACGGTGACTTTTCCACCCATCTCCTCTTTGAGATGAATCGCCGCCTCGAGGGCATGCCGATCATCGGGGTTGATGATGCTCTCTATGCCTTCCCTGATGAGATTTCCGGTCTTGGGATCCAGCGTCACCTCCGTGGTATCGGGGACCTGCTTGATCAATACGATGATATTCATGTGTCTCGCTCCTTCGAATCACAAAAGCAACGGCGGCCTAGATGACCTTTTTCTCTTTGAGCCGGGCGAGGTCTTTCTCAGAATAACCCAGCACCTTGCCGTAGACCTCCCCATTGTGCTCCCCGAACCGGGGTGGGAAGGAGAGTTGGCGGGAGACGCTTTCAAGAAAGGGGGTCATGACCGGAGGGGGGGCCAGGGTGAGTTTTGTCCCTGTCTTGGGATCTTCTGAGAAGAGAAGTCGTCGCTCCACCAGGGGATCTGCAATCACCTCGGGAAGGGACTTTATTCGGCTGATGGGCAATGTGATGGAATTGAACAGGTTGATGATCTCATCGCTGGTATGTTTCCCGGTGATTGCGTTGATGGCCCGGTTCAGGTTGTCCACATCCTTTATCCGGCCGGCGTTCTTTTCGTATTCCGGCCTGTCCAGGGACTTGAAAATCTCCAGCGCGACCAATGCCTTCCACTGGCGGTCGTTCCCCACCGCCACGTAGACGAAACCGTCACTCGTCCTGTAAACACAGACCGGGCAGAAAAACTCGTGGATGTTTCCCCTGCGGGTCACGGCTTTCCCGGTGAGCTTGGTGATGGTGATCGGCACGGTAAGCCACGATACCGAGGATTCGAACATGGATATGTTGATGCAGGACCCCTCTCCCGTCGCCTCCCGTTTGTAAAGGGCCTTCATCAGCGCCCCATAACCGTGAACACTGCTTCCCATGTCCGGAAGGGGTATGCCGAGCACCTGGGGATCGCCGTCGGCCTCTCCGGTCAGTTCCATCAGTCCTGACCTTGCCTGGAGAATAGGATCGTAGGCCGCCTCATTGCTGTCAGGCCCGAACCCGGTCAAACCGAGCCAGATAATATCCGGTTTGATGGCCTTCATGCTCTCGTAATCGATCCCCAGTTTCTCATAATTCCTTGGAAGCTGGTTTGTTGCAAAGATGTCGATCTTCAATTCCTTGATCAGGGACCGAAAAATCTCTCCCCCTTCCGGAGAGGCCAGATCCAGGGTTAGGGCCTTTTTCCCGGAGTTGATACAAAGAAAATAGATATTCATCCTCTCTTCACCCAGCAGATTGCCGCCGATCAACCTGTTCGGATCGCCGTAGACGGGATGCTCCAACCGGTAGACCTGCATGCCGTCCTGGGCCAGCCTGAAAGTGAGATAGGGTAAAACGGTCGCTTGCTCGAGAGATAGCACGGTGAGCTTCTTGAATAGATCCATGTGGGTCTTCCTCCTGAACCAAGGGGTGGGCGAGAGAGGGGCCTCCCTTATTCTTCTAAGAAAAAGACGGGTTTCCCCGGGATTTGAGAAATGGCCACAGTGTGATTAAAGCCATTCATGGATACTGTATACAATGAAGCCTGTCAAGGAAATTATTGGAGCCCATGGCCTTTTCTCTACGGGCCCATGTTTTCTAAAAACCCAATAAAATCATGCAGTAACACCAACATAATCCCCTCTTGAACCCTGAGTCCTTTTCACCTAAGGCGGCAAGACGCCGCAACCGAATTCCCATTCGAATGACGAATGTCGAACAAGGTTTACCCGCCTTCGGCGGCGCCAGTCCGCAAGACTCCGGACTCCTCCGGAGAGGCGACCAGGGAATATCGAATCACGAAATCTGTTCCCGAAAGTCTTCACTTCTACATTGGACATTCTACATTCGATATTCTGCGGTTTGTTTTTCAACTTCTACGCAAATTGCAGAGGAGTTACGGACATCGGTTCTAAATCAGGTCTTTCGTTGGGTGAGACAAAGGTCGTCCCCTTGGCTTTACCCTCTGGGCCTTCTTTTCCTCTTTTTCTGATAGATTTCTACGGCGCGGCTGTGTTCGGAAAAAGTTATTGAAAAATGGTGTGTCCCGTCATTCTTGGAGACAAAATAGAGGTAATCCGTTTGGGCGGGATAGAGGACCGCTTTCATGGATTCCAGGCCTGGGTTTGAAATGGGTCCGGGCGTAAGACCTTTGACGAGATAAGTGTTATAGGGGGTCATCCGGCCGAGGTCCCTCTTCTTCAGGTTCCCGTCAAATCCCTCCAGACCATATATGACTGTGGGGTCACTCTCCAGGCGCATCCCCTTTTTCAGGCGGTTCAGGAAAACGGAAGCAATCACAGGCCGTTCCTCGGGACGGCCCGTCTCCTTTTCCACGATAGAGGCGAGAATGACGATCTCTTCGATCTTCATACCAATCTCATCCGCCCTCTTCATGTGTGGTCGAACCAACTCCCAAAATCGTTTGACCATGACATCAATCACCGCTGACGCCGCCAGACCACGCGCAAAGAGATAGGTATCCGGATAGAGATAACCCTCCAGACTCTGACCC
>JAZDGZ010000051.1:0-3483 GCA_043806375.1 Pseudomonadota bacterium
TCGTGAAGGGGATGGTGTTGGTTGAAGGTGAAATATGAACAGGGTGTGTCAGAGGGTCAGGGCGTATAAAGGGATTCAATCCCTCCGGCCCATCCCAGGTCCTTCCGGAATACCGGCCTTGAGTTCTTCGAGGAGGACCAGATTCTCTTCAAAATCCGAGCCGGACGCGGTATGGATGTTCATCATATCCTCAACGAGCCTGTAGCGGTCTTTCTCCCCTGTCTCCCTTTCCAGCACGCTCAAAAGCCTTTCACGGGTTTCGGACTTTGCCATTGCCGCAATATCCCGGCCGAGTAATCTTGCGCTGGCCTTCAGGTAGTCAAAGTCTCCCCTATCGGCGAGGATCTCGATCAAGTCTGATTCTTCTTCAAAGAGGCGGTCCTCATTTCCTGCATCAATATGCTTACGCATCAAGAAACCCAGGTCCTTGGCATCCTTATTCCTTTCAGGCCGCCTCTCGTCCCAGGGAATCAGCTTCATAACAGCCAGGCCGGCCGGGCCGGCGAACCTGATCAGCAGATCCGGGCTTCTTCTCACCCTGACGGTCAAAGAATGTTGATAGGACTCTTCGAATCCGAGCGTGTTCATTTCTACTTCATGATCAGGAGGCCACGAAAAGGATCCTCCGGGACCTGCAATGGCGCCGAAAGGGATCACATCGATCGATACGGTTTCCTGATATTTCAGCCTTTGGGCTTCCTTTGTGGATTCGAATTTTCCTGTTTGAATCAGGCCCTCTCTCAGCTTGGCATAATGCTCCCAGTCAGAGACCTGCACGGCAAGATCAATGTCATTGGTGGCTCGGGTCGGCTCGATCCCATACCCATGTTGGAGTATGATATCTCGCGCTGTTGCGCCGATGACAAAGAAAGGAGCGCCCGTAGCGTCAGCAACCTTTGCTATGATCGCAAAAAGCTCAACGGTAAATGGGTCAATCTTCCCTGATAAGTCGAGCAATTTCTCTTTCATAGATGATTCCTGTGGTCTCGGTGTTCCTGGCATCGGCAGTCGCCATCAAATCCGCGTATATGAGAATGGGATGCGTCAGGTTGGGGCGGTCCAGATCCGCTCTGAATCCCCAGAATTTCCTTCGGATCTCAATATTCCCTTCCGGGTCCTGCCTTATTCTATTTCGTATCAGCCATTCCTGAAGCACCTTGAGTTCATGGGTGTAGATTGTCGCCGTTTGCGGCTTCAAGTGTTCTGTAAGCTTGGCTGCTGCGATTTCCCCGCCCCAATAGGTTTCCTGGCCGGGAAGCTCCGTCTCCAGCCACCAATCTGTTTTGGCGGCTTTAAACCTTCCCAGTAATTTCTTGGGTCTTAACTGTTCCGGATAGGCCGTTACCCATCGCCCCAGCAATTTCTCCCTTTGAACCAGACGCCGACCTCGTTTCCCCATATCAACCAGATGGCCCGTTTGTGCCAAATCCCGCATGACCCAACCTACAGTGCCCAGGGCAACGTCTGCTGCTTTGGCAATTTCCCGGTATTGGGCCGTCTCCAGACCCGGATTGCATAGAAGGGCGAAGACAACCTGCAGTCCCGTGGGACGGAAGGCACGGATCGGACGCTCCCCGGTGTCCGTTTCAGCAGGCTTGTTGCCTTTGATGAAGACAAATAGAGGGGGTTCATTCAGATAGGCATTGCCGGCTGCGTCGACAAAAGGCGTATCTGCCTCTTTCAAGAGTTCAGCGATCTGGGGGGTCACATATTTCGTGACAATGATGCCCTTTTCAGCATTTCTTCGAAGCTGCTGAATCACTGCACCAATCATCGCGCGTGTGAGGGTGTATCTCACATGCGCTGCATAATGCCATTCCTTATCTTGCCAGGTAATCCGAATCACCGCATCCGCGCCTCCCTCAGGACCAACCCCGGGATGCGCCTCGGCTGTCAGCTGGGTAGCCTTTTCGAGATTTTCCAGCGCTGTTTGTAGGATTTGAGGTTCTGCATTTCTGGTTCTCATTGATTCTTACCTGTTTTGTTCACTAATTTTATCTGTTCATTTTTCGTGAACGTACTAGATTACTGAACAGATAAACCCATGACATGAGCCAGGTTTGCCATGCAGTACCTGCCCGGCCTGGGTTCCATAAGGAGTTGTGATACGAATGGGATTCCTTAAAGGGCTTGCACCGGCTTATTAGCAGGCAATGTGGGGATAAAGGTTTCATCGATACCGGAACCCTTATTCGGTTGCCATCACCGGCGGCCATAAAGAGAGGACGTTTCCTGTGAGGGCTACAGGATTTCTCCGGCCCAGAGCATCTCACAGAAGTCTTGCCAGGGGAGGACGGTAATCTCGGAAGAAATTTTCCTGGGCCTCGGCTCTTTTGAGATGATAAAGCTCTTTCGGCATTTGTTCTCCTCGTGGAACAGATGGAGCCCTCTTGTCCGGTCCCCAACATGGGCGGAGGCCTTGACTTCAAGGGCCACATCGGCCTCTCCGAGGATCAGGTCGACTTCCGTCCCGCTCGCCGTTCTCCAAAAGGTGATTGGAAATTCGAGCCTGCTGTAATGTCTGTAGGCCCAGCATTCCTGAAGGATGAAATGTTCAAAGGCCCGCCCGTATTCCCGGGTGCCCGCAGGCAGGGTTCGATAACCCAGAAGGGTCGACACAATGCCGGTATCGAAGAAGAAGAACTTCGATGTTTCGATGAGACGCCTCTTTCTTGACTTCCGCCATGGAGGGAGTTGTCTTCCGATCAGGGTATCCTCCAGGATTTGATAGTACTCCCGGATCGTTTTGACCGAAACCCCTGCCTCTCTTGCCGCGTTGGAGTAATTGAGAAGCATCCCGTTCGTAATCGCCGCCGACTGCAAAAACCTTGAGAAGGCGGGAAGATTTCTCGTCAAGGCCTCAGACTGGATCTCTTCTTTCAGATAGTCTTGGACATAACCCTTTAGGTCCATTTCAGGGTCCGACGAAAGATAATGGGACGGGATCAGGCCTGCGAGGAGCGCCCTGTCCAGGTCAAGATTCTCCAGCTCCTTTGTTACAAGAGGATAAAGCTCAAAGCGCCATGCCCTCCCGCCCAAAAGGCTGCCCTTTCCTCTTCTCAGCTTTCTGGCGCTGGACCCGCACAGGATAAATTGGTATCCCTTGTTTTCGATCAACCAGTGAATCTCATCCATGAGCTGGGGGACCTTTTGGACCTCGTCAATCACGACCGTCTTGGCGGGTTGCGCCTCGAGAATCTGCCGTAAATAGGTCGGCCTCTCGCTCAGGGAGAGGAACAAGTCGTAATCAAGCAAATCGATCCAGTAGGCTTCCGGGAACTGTTGTTTCAAGAGGGTCGTTTTCCCCGTTTTTCTGGGACCCCACAAAAAGGCGGATCGATCCGAAGGGACATTTATTCTTTGTGTTCTTTTTATCTGTTCTTGATTTGCCATAGCCATTTTATATGACAATTTTTCCTTAAGGTCAAATTATTTGTGATCATTTGGACCAATATCCAAATTATCACAAATAAAGTGCCCATA
>JAZDGZ010000052.1:0-2624 GCA_043806375.1 Pseudomonadota bacterium
TGCCACCTCGGGCCGCCTCCACGAGGACCAATTTGGCCTCCGACTCCAGGTGTGGATAGATCACCCTCACCCTCTTCGGCTCCAGGTCGAAACCCCGTAACCTGACCAGAAGATCGACGAGACGCTCGGCCGAATAGACCACGGCCAGCCTCCCTTTGGGCTTCAAGAGCCTGTGCGCGGTATCAAGGATATCGTCGAGCGAGGCCATGATCTCATGCCTGGCTATAGCCCTCTGCCGATCAGGGTTGACCCTTCCGCTACAGGTTTTTCGATAAGGGGGGTTACAGACCACCACGTCCGCCGTCGAAGGGGCAAGCGGGGGGTGCCTGATATCCCCCAGAATCACCCCCATCTTCCGGCCAAATCCGTTCAATAAGGCATTTCGCAGGGCCTGATCTGCCAGGTCCTCCTGAATCTCGAGACCCACACCATACCTAACGGCCCTTGTCAGAAGAAGGGTCAGGAGGATGATCCCACAACCCGTTCCGAGGTCAACCACCAGATCTTCCGGCTTCGTGGTAACGAATTCAGAGAGCAGGAGGGCATCAATGGAGAACCGATACCCACTCCTTGATTGAATCAATCTCAGGCGACCATCCATAAAGTCATCTATGGATTCGTCGGGCCCGATGGGAACGTCAGGGAATCTCGATGATTTCATGGGGATCTATCTTGTTGAAAACAAGGCCCGTGATAACCTTTGGGAAGAAATAGGTCGATTTCCTGGGCATGATCAAAGAGGCGCTCGCAACCTCCTTAACCTGTTCGATCTTGGTGGGATTGAGCAAAAAGGTCATCTTATAAGCCCCCGAATCAACAAGGGAGAGGGTCTTTGCCATGTCACTGTTGTAGTGAAAGATCTCCTCGTCGTTAAGATCCTCCTTGCTGAAACCCAGGCTCCTCTGCAAGATAAAGCGAGAGAGGACGAGGACATCAAGCTGCTTCAGCGAGGGCTGAAGGTCGTCTCCCATCTCGTCTCTAACCTCCGGTTTCATAGATAGAAGATGGGTTTGAGGAGCCCCGTGATAATGGAAACCAATGGCTGAGGTCAGGCGACCTCTCTGTGCAAGGATCTCCTTCAGTTGCTCGCACGCCGCCGTTCCACCGACCTGAGATGGAGGGAGGGCTTCGATTTCAAACCATCTGCTTGCCTTGTCCAAGAAGGATTGAGGATCAAAACGACTGCACCGCTTGATCAGCCGATGGGAAGGGAGAATCGTAAGTCCCACATCGTTCATGTCGGTCAGGTACATCATAACGTGCTCGTAGGACCTGCCGGCAGGACGAAGGCCGTAGCGCGTCCTCATCATGTTTCTAAAATTGCGTGCAGTCTCGTAACGATGATGCCCGTCGGCTATAAAGATCGATTTATCAGCCATGCCGTCCGCCACCCTCCTGAAAAGGGCATGGTCCTGCAGAACCCACATCCTGTGCTTTGTACCATCCTTGAAATCGAAGGTTACCTGGGGTGGCCCGGTCACAGCCTCCTGGAGGGGTTTTAATATCTTATTTTCAGAATCCTCGTAAAGAGCGAAGATCTGGCTGAATTGGGCACTGCAGGCCCTCATGAGTTTCAGCCGGTCATCCTTGTGGGCGGAGAAAGTCCTCTCGTGAGGCAGGATGACGGAGGATCCCTCATCTTCGATCCGCACCAGGGCGATGAGGCCCCACCTCACCCGCGGCCCGCCGCCGTCTCCAGGGTCATAGGTCAGAGAAGTCATGTACATCGAAGGATCATTGCTGCGAACAAGGGTCTCCTCCGATTGCCATCTCTTGAAGTCATCTGCAGCGCGTGTGTAGCGGTTATCCCAGTCAGAATCCCCCACTTTCCTCTTTCCCAAGATGAGACGTATCACATTATGGGGGTGGGCCTGGTAATAGCCCTCCTGTTCCTCTTCGGAGATAACGTCATATGGGGGCGCAACGAGTATTGAGGGATCTTCCAGCGCCTTTAAATTATACATTAAGCCCTTAAAAGGGCCTATGATAGCCATGCCTGAAAATAAAACTCCTCAGCCTTTTTGACCGCACATTTCCCGGGTCTTAAATCGTCTTTACCTACCAGATCATGTGGCCATGTCAAGCAAATTCCATCCTCTTGACTACCCGCGAAGAATCCTGTTATCGTTCAAGGGCGTTGGCGCCCCTATGCACGGATCAGGGGGGAATTGGATACAACCTTCCAAGAAAGGCGTCAAAAGGATGGAAAGCAAAGACCAGGTAAAACCGGGGAACCTTCCATGCGAACCAACCGGTGAACCGGACATCATCCTTGAAGGGGGAACCCTTCTTACCATGGTGGAAGGCCAAGCCCCCCTGAGCCCGGCCTGCCTTTCCATCAAAGGGGATCGGATCGTTGATATTTACGCCCCTCATGAAAGACCCCGACCTTCGCCCGGGGTTGTTATCATTGACGCCAGGCAGGGTCTCATCATGCCCGGCCTGGTCAACGCCCACGGCCACACTGCCATGACCCTGTTCAGGGGCCTTGCAGACGATCTCCCTCTCAAGCAGTGGCTCTTTGAGAAGATCTTCCCTGCCGAGGCAAAGTTTCTCAGCCCGGAAACCGTCTATTGGGGGGCCCTTTTGGGAAGTCTGGAAATGATCGCGTCTGGAACGACGAC
>JAZDGZ010000053.1:0-3312 GCA_043806375.1 Pseudomonadota bacterium
GGCGGGATCATCTCGACCCTCTTCGATGAGGTCATGTCCTGGACCATCCTTTATTTCAAGAGAATATTTTTTGTGACCCGAAAGATGGAGGTTCGATACATCAAACCTGCGTTGATCGGTGTTCCCCTCAAGGTCAGTGGCAAGATCACGGACGCGGACGACTCCGTGTCATCAAGGATCACGGCGAGGGGGGAGCTGCTGGGCCAGGACGGAAGTCTGCTGGCAAAGGCTACCGGTGAGTTTTTCGTCCTTCCTCCGGAAAAGCTTTCCTCGGTCCCGGAGGACCAAAAGAGGGACATGAGTCTGCTGTTTGAGCGATTGGACTCGCAGTAAGGCGAGTGCTGCGACAGAAAAAATATTAAGGAGATTGCAATGGAACTGGAACAGATGAGAGTGGGATCTATGGCGGTTTTCTGCTACCTGGTCGGCTGCGAACGGAGCAAAGAGGCCCTGGTCATTGATCCCGCAGGGGATGAAGAAGAGATTGTGGCCAGGATCGAGCAAAAGGGGCTGAACCTCAAGTATATTGTGAACACCCACGGCCACGGGGACCACACGTGCGGCAATGCCAAGATGAAGGCCCTGACCAGTGCAAAGATCATCATCCATGAACTGGATGAACAGATGTTCAACTCGCCCAGGGGCCATGAAATGGCCCGGCAGTGGGGGTTCACGCCATCTCCACCCGCCGATTTGACGGTAACGGACGGGGATGAGATCGCGATCGGGGATGTGTCCCTCAAGGTCATACACACGCCCGGGCACAGTCCCGGCGGCATCTGCCTTCTCAGCGACGGGAACCTTTTTACGGGCGATACGCTCTTTGTCGGGGGGATCGGTCGGACCGATCTGCCCGGGGCCTCCATGTCCCAGTTCATGAAGGCCATCAAGGAAAGAATCCTGACCCTGCCTCGGGAGACGATCATATGGCCGGGACACGACTACGGCGTGAGGCCGTCCTCGACTGTGGGGAATGAGATGGCGACAAATCCCTCGCTGGGAATGAGTTAGCAGGACACAGATAAACACGTAGGAACACTGATTAGAGGGAATTAAAGTAACCTTTATCTGTGTCTTTTGTTGTATTCGGAGATGAAATGGAAGAGAGGGTTTTTTTTGATTCCGGCGGGGTGAAGATTGAGGGGCTTTTTGAGAACGCGCCGGGAGAGAGGGGCGTCGTCGTCTCCCACCCCCATCCCGTCTACGGCGGATCCATGCACAACCATGTGGTCAAGGCCATCGTGCGAGCCTATCAGGAAATGGGGTATAGCACGCTGAGGTTCAATTTTCGCGGGGTGGAAAAAAGCGGGGGAGAGTTTGACAACGGCGTCGGCGAGCAGGAAGACGTGAAGGCGGCCCTCAAGGTTCTGTCAGACCTTGGCAAGACACACATTGACCTGGCGGGTTATTCCTTCGGCGCCTGGGTCAATGCCCTGGGTCTCGAAAAATACGACAAGGCGGAGCGGCTTCTCATGGTGTCCCCGCCGGTGAACTTCATTGATTTCGGTTTTCTCAAGTACCATCCCAAGATCCAACTGATCATCGCCGGCAGCCGTGACGATATTGCGGGACACGAGACCATAGAAAAGCTGGTGCCTCGCTGGAATCCTGAAGCGATCTATCGCCTGATCGATGGGGCGGACCACTTCTACGGGGACCAGACCGACGAAATAAAGGCCATCATCCAGGAGTTTCTGGCAAGTGATTGAGCGATACGCAGTTCGAGGGCGCCAAGAGAAAGGATCTGCGGCCCGACGGCCGGAGATCGGGAGGAGATGGTTCTCTTTTTTTCTCATCCCGATGCTGATTTTTCTGGTCGGGGGGGAGGGCGAGGGTTCCTTGAGGCGCAGCCCCGTGGTCGTGGCTGTGGAAAAGGTGAGCCCGGCTGTGGTCAACATCAGTACCGTTGTCCACGAACGGGTAGGCCCCCTCTTTCCCTTTCACGGTGATGATTTTTTCCGAGATTTTTTCCCGGAGTTCTTTTCGAGGGAATATACCCGAACCAGCCTGGGCTCGGGCGTCGTTGTCGACGGAGAGAAGGGATACATCGTGACCAACCACCACGTGGTCGCCAGGGCCACGGAGATCAAGGTGATCACCTCTGATCAGAAAGAGTACAAGGGTCGTCTGGTGGGATCCGATCCCCGCTCCGACGTCGCAGTCCTTCAAATCGACGGGGAGGGAAGATTGCGGGCGGCGAAAGTGGGCGATTCGAATGAGCTGATGATCGGCGAGACCGTCATAGCGATCGGCAATCCCTTCGGCCTTTCACATACCGTGACCACCGGGGTGATCAGCGCCCTTGACCGGTCCGTGCGCACCGATGAGCGCATCTACCGCCGTTTCATCCAGACCGATGCCTCCATAAACCCCGGCAATAGCGGAGGTCCTTTGCTCAACATCGAAGGAGACGTGATCGCCATCAACACGGCGATATATCAAAAGGCCCAGGGCATAGGCTTCGCGATCCCGATCAACAAGGCCATGCGTATTGTGAGGGACTTGCTTCGCGTGGGTGAGGTCAGGCCCGTCTGGCTGGGCCTGGAAGTCCAGAAATTGAGCCAGGAGTTGAGGAGCCACTTCGCACTTCCTCAGGGGAAGGAGGGCGTCCTGGTGAGTGACGTGATCGCCAAGGGCCCGGCCGAAGAGGCAGGGTTGAGGAGGGGGGATATCCTCTCGGCCGTGGAGGGCACGCCCGTGCCCTCTGTCGAAGAATACCGCGAGGCCCTGGCCGAGTTCACCCCCGGGGACCGTCTGAATCTCGATTTCTTTCGTAAAGGCAAGGCCTTGAGCCTGCCGGTGAAGCCCTCCATCTTTCCTGTTGAAATGGCCCTGGATGTGTTTTACCGCCGTCTCGGAATCAAGGTAGAGGATGCGGAAAGGGGCATCCTCAGACAATACAACCTCAGGGGGGCGGTTTCCATCCGGGAGGTGAGGCGGGAGTCGGAGGCAGGGCGGGTCGGCCTTCAGATAGGGGATCTGATCCTCCAGGTCAACGGCACGCCTGTCGCAAATCTGAATGAGCTCAAGAAGGTGATCAGCCGATATCATTATCTTCCCTCCCTGAGCCTCGTCGTTCAGCGGGGGCGGTCTACCTATTCCGTGACGCTGCCTTTCTGAGTTCCCCTTTCCTCTCTGATATACTCGACGGCATTCCTGAATATCTTTATGCCTTCTCCTTCTTCAACCTCCAGTTCCTTGCCCTGGCGGACAATGGCTTCCCTTTTTCTTGTCCAGTCTGGGTGATTGGTATAGTGGTTGAAGGCCTCCGGGTGGGGCATGAGCCCGAAGATCCGTCCCGTGGGGTCGCAG
>JAZDGZ010000054.1:0-2752 GCA_043806375.1 Pseudomonadota bacterium
CGGCGATATGGGGTGCGCGAGCTTCTCGTCAGAGCCGACATTGAAGTATTGCTTGAGACCCTCCAAATCCATGCCCTCGCCGTTGTCCGCGACCACGATCTCCCGGTCTGAGACGGTCACGTCCACCCGGGTTGCATCTGCATCGTAGGCATTGTTGACCAGCTCCCTGATCAACTCAATGCTCTGCTCGTAAAGCCGCTCACCAACGGTGATAATGTGGCTCTTGTCTACAGTGCTCGTAAGATAGGATGCCTCACCAGACATAATTCAAGACTCCCTGATATGATAAAACCGTTTCTTTCAAGCATTTACCTTGGTCCCGGTAGTTTGCTGAAAAAGACCTGTTGTGCAGGCTGATCAAAGATGCCAAGATGCGAAAAGCATGCCCTTCGTTTTCGAGTGGTTCGTGTGTTTTGTGGTTAACGAACGTCAGGTTCGATCTGCTTCTCAGCCCAGGCCACGACGGTTTCAGCCTGTCTGAGGGCTTGCGCATACTCCTCTTCGGTCACAGGTTCGCTGAGACCGGGATACCTTGCCTCCCAAGCGAATCCGGTCAAGGCATCCGCATCCACCACCTCTGGCGGAGGATCAAGCCCCTTTTCCCTCACGCCGGTGATCAACTCTTCGAGGTCGTGGGTATATCGAAACGTCCACCCGCGATGTTGATAAACGGCTTTCAAAGCTTTTTCCGCCGCTTGTTGGGCATGGAAACAAAGGTCCTCAAAAAAAGCGCCTTCGGGAAGCGGAGCCCGGGCGATCGCCAGATCCCCTTTGGCCCGGGACAACCAATCAGCAGCAGAGCCGGGAACAAGTCTATCCTGCGACATAAAGTTCCCTCCCTTCTTCTAGGGCCGGTTTCAATACCAGCGACGGATTATTTCCGTGTTCGGCTACGTCCCGTTCCGTCACGACGATTACATCCTTTGACACACCGATCCCTCTGAGGGCCCGGAAAATCTTTCTGGATGTTTGCCGGCGGTGGGTCCCGTCGCGCATGATGATCAGAAGGTCGAGATCACTGTTCCGATCCATTTGTCCCCGGGACGCAGAACCGAAAAGGATGATCCGTAACGGATGGACCGTGCCTGTAATACGAGCGACGATTTCATTGATTAGCTCCGAGCCTGGTGTTTTCATTTCTGTCTTCTCCCGCCTTTCTTTCCCATTAAAAGAAGTAGAAGGGGTTAGGTCCATGTTTGACCTATTATCAAAGCATTCTTTAATTCGGTTCTGTGCTCATGCAGGTCAAATAACACCAAGTAATCATCTAGGCCTTCAAAAATCCGATCGTCGTCCACAGCTCATCACATGATACCAGGCACCCTCGCACTCTATCTTTAGGGGTCTGCTAATGCAGCTTATCTCTCAGAACCGTCAACCTCAGTCAACCGTAGATTTGACCCCTTCCCTCTTCGCGTCCCCTCCATCGGCTTCCTCGGTTGCTTTCGCCGTTAGTGCCATGGCTTTTCGACTGATCTCCTCAATAGACAGGTCTTCATCCAATCCTTGTCTCCATTTTGTGTAATCAAAGGGCTCCCTCTGAATAAGAGCAATGAGACGTTCTGCTTCAACATCACCAAGCGATTCTGTTAGGATTTGAAGGCCCTTTATTTTTATTTCTGTGTCAGTTATCATGACAATACCTCCTTTATGAACTCTCCTGGACACTCTGAGCGGCATATTTTTTCCATCTACCAGGAAGGTCAGCCAGAGGCGGCCGATCTTTCCCGCCGATTGGCTGCACCGCTTTGTTCGGCCTTCAATAGATACAGGCATCAAGTATTGACAGAACCTCGTCAAACACTTCATCTGAAGCTTTTCCAATAAGCTTGGCTTTACGTGCACGGAAATCGATGGACTTTACCTGTTCAACCATAACGAATCCTCTGATATCCGGGTTGGCACTGATGGTCACATGAAAAGGGTAACCGCGATCGGTGTTGGTTATTGGGCATACGATTGCAAGCCCTGTTTGTTGGTTAAACGGTGTTACTTACGACAAGCGCAGGGCGGCGGCCTTTCTGCTCATGACCAGACTGGGGATCAAAGGTGACGGCAATAAAATCCCCCTTTTCGGGAACGTATTGTTTCACCTACCAGACCTCTCTACCGACAGGTTCTCCCCAATCAACTTCTCCAGGCTTGTAGTTTTTCGGTATGCGTGAGACCAGTTCTTGCAGGCTCTGCTTACCGCGAATTCGTCTTGCAGGAGCAATGACAATGATGCCGTCCCGTGCCGTCACTTTCACCTCATCACCAACCGAAATGCGGGCGTCCTCAAGCACCTGCCGGGCAAGACGCAATCCCTGGCTGTTTCCCCATTTTTGAATTTTTGTAACCATAGCATTAGCTCCTTTGGATATCCGACGTATAGCCCAACAGGAAACCCTCTGTCAAGTCAGTTTGAGGCCACATCTCTGGCGACTCCGCCGCCTGCTCGACCGCATGAGTTAATTCAATTACGAAAGCTCTTGAGGCAACAGGGCTCCGTGCGGCGTACCAGTCTCTTGCAGCTTCTGCCTCTTGCAGAGCCTCTGGATGAAAGCCGATAATCCTAATCACGATTCAGACTCTGCCACAGTCTAGCTTTCACATCTTCCCAGGGGATCGTCTCAACATCGCCTGAATCAAGTTCCTCGATGCGGCGCTGCACCTCCGCCTGCCATGCCGCCTCCAGATCTCTATCGGGCTCTTCTTCAAGACTCTCGATCAAAAGCCCGGCAAGTGTCGCCCGGTCCCACTCATCCAGATC
>JAZDGZ010000055.1:0-6804 GCA_043806375.1 Pseudomonadota bacterium
CGACAGCTTTTCGTCTCAAAGCAGATGCGCTGGTTACAACAGACGCGGTCTTTCGAGATGTCAAAGAGATACCCGTTGCCATGCCCACGGATCTGATGCATTAGGAGAGCACCCAATGGAGGGAGACCGATGAAAAGCCCAGCCGAGTATCAAGGGATGCGTTGGTTGAAGTGCGATCTTCATGTGCACACCCCTGAGGACGGCCGGCATTGGAACGAGGAGACCTTTCGCTTGTCCTCTCCGCGATCCGAGGAGGACCTTCAGGAGAAGGCGCGTCGGTTCCTTCGACACTGCCATGCACTCAGGCTCGATTGCATTGCAGTAACCGACCACAATTTCAGCGCCGAAACAGACCCGCGGCGTTGGTTCCTCACGCACCTGATTGAGCAAAACAATACTGTCGCTGACGCCGCCGGCCGCGAGCCCCTGGTAATCTTCCCAGGCTTTGAGCTTGATATCCGATACCACGTCCTGTGCCTTTTCCATCCGGTCAACAAGGGGAAGAGGCTTCAAGATGTCAGCGATATCTTGACGAACATGGATCTTGCCCCAGGATCTCGTTTCACCAGCGGTGTTCCCCAACAACCCAAACACCATGGCCAATGCTGGTCACTCCGAGAAGTCCTTGACAAGGTTCAAGGTGAAGCGGGCGGAATCGTCATTGCCGCACATGCTTTTAGCAGCGACGGCATCTGCAATGCTCCAGCCAACATCCCGGATTTTGTAAATAACCCCGATCTCTATGCCATTGAGGCAAACTCATGGCCCTTCGGCGAGAAGGCCAGAGCCATCCTAGATGGCTCAAACGGTTCATGGCGGCGTAAGAGACCGCATGTCCAACCGGCACCGGTCTGCGGATCGGACGGTAAGTCATTAGATGATTCTGCTTGCGCCAACACCCTCGGTTGCCGTTTCACCTGGATCGAGATGTCAGACCCTTCCTGCGAGTCGTTACGCCAGGCTTTTCTTGATTGGGAATCCCGTACCTGCTTTGATCCAGAACCTCCTCAAGTTGATCATGCTCATATCCGTAAGATCCTTGTGTCAGGCACCAAATTTCTTCAAGACCAAGCGGTTGCTCTTTCACCCCATCTCAACTGTCTCATTGGCGGACGCGGCAGTGGAAAGTCCATGCTCTTTGAAAGTATACGTTTGGGGCTACGAGGAGAGATGCCCTTCAAAGACGTTGATGAAAGGGACCATGTGGCAGCGAAACAGGTCAGACGTCTTAGGAACACGTTTACACCTAGTACGAGCATCGCGCTGGAAGTTTCCCACGGCGGGGTGGAGGATCGGTTTCTTGTTGATCATTCGGGGCAGCCGGCTCGCATCGAAGGCCGCGAGGTGGACGATCCCCCGACGGTTTTCCGCCAACTCAACGCGCTTATTTTCAGCCAGGAAGAGATCACCCAACTTGCCGATCGTCAAAAGTCGCTCATTGATTTCATCGATAACCTGGCAGTAGACCGTCTGGCAAGCCATGGGTCGAAAGCACGAGAAATCACCGATAAGTTGAGAGCTGGCTGGCAGATTGAAGCCACGCTTGGGCGAATAGAGGGTGAACTTGCCATTCTCAAACAGGAAGCGGCCGAACTTGCCCGCCAGTTGGATGCCAAGGCCCAGGTACAAGAGGAATTGAACCGCCATCGCGCGGGGCAGGATGCCAGCCGCTATCTGGATGGGCTGCTGGCCAGGTCCCGTGAGTTTGAAGAAAGACTATCGGTCCTTGCCGATGAGTTGGAATCGGAACCCCCTCCGCTGGGCAGCCGCGTCCAGACTTTCCCCGAAAAGACGTTCTTCGAGCGGGTGGAAGCCAGCATAGGCGAGGCATATCGAGAAGTAGCAGGATCGATTCGAGCATCTTCGGAAAAGTTTCGCAGAGAAATCGAGATGGCTCTTCACAAGAACCCGGATTGGGAAAAGGTTCAAACTGCAATTGGGGAAGCTGAAGAGCGTTTCAAGCGCGCTTGCAGAGAGAAGGGCCTCACTACCCAGGAGGCCGAGAGACTGCGCGAAACCGAACTGCAGCACCGAGCCAAGCAGGCTGCCTTGCAGGCGAAAGAAGCTGAACGCACGCAGGTCGAAAGGCAGAAACCGGACATGCTCAGACTTTATCGAGAGCTGACCGATTGCTGGCTAAAGGAAACGGGTGCACGGCAGGAGGTTCTAAACGACATCTCGACCAGCAAGAGTATGCCCTGCACGGAAGCCGGAGACCCAATAGTCAAAACGACGATCACCTTTGCCGGTGACCGGGCCACCTTTCTCAAACAGTGGGGAGAACTGGCACCGGATCGTCGCACAGCGGTGGGCCGGACTTGGGACCGATATGCCCGCGACGGGGGAAGAAATAATATCGGGGATCAGCTTTTCGAAGCCTTTCAATCTTCATTTGGAGCCTATCAGTCATCAGATGTGCCTGGGAATCCATTTCTGTGGCTTGAAGCGAACTGGGAACGAGATGACAACCTGCCAGCACTCGTGCGACAGTATCTGGATGAAATCAAGCTTGTTCGATTGGAGAAGGCCGGTAGATGGTATGAACTCTTGCTCACTCGCATTCCTGATGCTGCAGATCTGACTCTGCTTCGACGGGATGGCACCGAGGCCGGATCCTTCCAAAAAGAGGATCTCTCAACGGGCCAGAAGAACACGGCGATTCTTTCCCTTCTCTTAGCCCGTGGAAACGGCCCTGTTCTCATTGATCAACCTGAGGACGAGCTGGACAGCGAGTTCCTCTTCCGCGAACTTGTCCCCATGTTTCGATCTGCCAAGATGAATCGGCAGCTGATCATTGTCACCCACAATGCCAACATACCGGTCAATGGAGATGCGGAGTTGGTTTACGCTCTTGAGGCTCACGGAGGCCGTGGAGTCTGCCGGAGCCAGGGTGGTTTGGATCGCCCGGAAGTCACCCGTGCGGTCCTGGATATTATGGAAGGCTCGGAGGAGGCCTTTCGTCGCAGAAAAGAGAAGTACCATTTCTAAGGGAGCAAGGCGAAAATGTACGACGATCTTCAAAACCTTATGGCTGAGATTGCGGCGGGCGAAGACACCTATCTTGAGCTGAAGGAAGCTCTGTTCAAGGGAGACCAGATTCAGCTCGGAGGTGCCGGGAAGGCTGCCAAGGAGATGGCAGAGGTGTTCTGTTCCATGGCCAACACCCATGGCGGAGTGATCCTGCTCGGCGTGCGTAATGATGGAGTTGTTGTAGGTATCGCGCCGGAGAAGAGAGGCGTGCTCGAACAGTTCATCATCAATGTCTGCGCCAACAACTGCAGGCCTATGATCGAACCGACCCTCAACTGGCTCCAGTTGCCTGACGAAAGCGGAAACCCGCGTCTTTGCCTGAAGGTGGATATCGGAAGATCCCGCTTCTACGTTCATCAGACTACAGATGGCAAGTTTCTAAAAAGGATCGGCAGTCACAGGCACCCCATCCCCGCCGAAGAAATGGGGCGCATACTGGCCCTACGGAATCTCATTATGCCCTTCGAGGAACGTCCGGTCTTGAAGGCGAAGCTCGCCGTACTCGATCGTGCCAGATTGAATGGTTACTGTCTAAGCCGCTTCAAGCGACCCTTAGAAGGGGAAGGTCTTTCCTTTGATCAACTCTTGGTCAACCTGAAACTTGCAGTTGACTTGGATGGGGCTATCGTCCCCAGTAACCTCGGCATTCTTCTTTTCTGCGAATATCCGGAAAGGTTCCTGGACGGGGCCGTGATCGATATCGCGGCTTACACCCATGAAGTCTCAGACGGAAACACTGCGGACACAAAGCGCATCACTGGACCTCTGCCGGAGCAAATCATTCAGGTGCTTCGGTACTTCCAGACCTCCCCCCTCATAGCCACCCTTTCCAGGAAAGAAGGAACAGGCCGCCGGGATATGCCTTCCTATGTGGACACTGCGCTCCAGGAGGCCGTCGTGAATGCCGTCATCCATAGGGACTACGAGGTGACCGGGTCCCAGGTCATCATCCGGATTTTTCCCGATCGTATCGAGATCCAGAATCCGGGCAGTCTGCACAATACCCTCACCGAGGAGAACCTCTATGCAGGTTGCCAGCCTGTGCGTCGCAACCAGCAACTGGCCGGGTTCATGCGAGACTTTCCGAGTCCGCTGACTGGAACAAGTTTTATGGAGGCGCGAGGCGAGGGCTTCTTGAACCTTGTCCGCGAAAGCCTTGATCTTTCAGGCATTCGTCCGGAGATCAAGCGCATAGGGGAGGGTGTGAAATTGACGATCTATGCCGCAACGCCGCAAACAAATTTGTGATCCCGCCATGAGTTCACAGGATCACATGCCCCGCGCTATCGAGGTGGGTTTTCCCATCGTGGAGATCAACCGGCTGGCGGTGCCGGAGCGGAACTCCTTCAAGCCCATCTACCAGATGCACAAGTGGTTTGCCCGCCGCGCCTCCTGCGTGTTCAGGGCCATTCTTCTTGGCTCCCTGAAGCCTGCATACCGGCCGGATGGGAGCCCTGTGGGCCTAATGGAGGAGTTCTATAAGGATCACACGGAAGATCCGGACACAAAGGGGATGACCGTCCTGGACCCCTTCATGGGCGGCGGGACTACCGTTGTGGAGGCCCTGCGCCTCGGGTGCCATGTGATGGGGATCGACCTCAACCCCGTAGCCTGGTTCATCGTGAAAACCGAAGTGGAACCGGTAGATCTGGAAGCCCTCCAGGAGGCTTTTGACCGCCTCGCCGAGCGCCCTGTTTCATGGAACGGCGGCAAACCCCTGAGAGAGACCCTGCTCGAACTTTACAGGACCGAGGTGGAGCCGGGCATTGAGGCGGATGTGATCTACACCTTCTGGGTGAAGCACGCCATCTGCACGGACCCGACCTGCGGGAAAGAGGTCCCCCTTTTCAAGGACTACATCATTGCGAGGAAGACCCCATCTGTCCGCTATAATCAGGATGTCACCTGTCCTCATTGCCGGAAGACCTTCGACTGGGAGATCGAAGTCGCATCCCTGATTGCAGAGCCGAGCCTGATGGTGTCGGCTACCCGTGGGAGCGCAGGCGAGGGCAGGCCCACGCAGGCATGGAGCTATGCCGCTCACCCTAAAGAAGGGCAACCCGCGAAAGTCCCATGCCCCCACTGTGGAAAGGCCGACCAACCACAGCGCAAGGACAAGAAACCTACGAAGAAAAGGGTATCCCTGACCGTGCTCTTCTGCCCCAGGTGCGAGGCCGTGTGGCAGTGGCGCGGCGATCTGCCAGAAGGAGAGCTGACCTGTCCGGCGTGCCGTCACTCCTATGATCCTCACAAGGGAAATGTCCCGGAAAAAGGGAAGTTCCAGTGCCGGTGCGGGAACAAGGACAAGATCATTGAGAGCATTCGGAGACTGCCCAAGGATCGGAGGCTTCCTGTCCGGCCTTATGCCCTCCAGGCATACCTCCCGCCGTCAAACGGGGAGCCGGATGAAGAACCCCAGGCATCAATCTTTCAGAATCAAGGATGGGCCTCCAACCCGAAGACCGGGCGGAGTGCCCGACCGAGGGCCCTTCTGCTTCCCAAGAATGGCAAGTTCTTCAAGGGCTTTTCGAGTTCCGACCAGACCAGACTCCAAAAGGCCGAGGCCCTATGGGAGAAACACAAGGACACGCTTCCCCGCCCAGAGAGCAAGATACCTAGGGGTGCAGAGACAGGGCGATTGATCGAACACCACTACAACTACTGGCATGAAATGTTCTTCCCGAGGCAGCTCTTAGCCCTGGCGACCTTGCTGAAGGGGATCATGGAGGAGAAGGAGGAGAAGCTGGGAGAAATGCTTCTTTGCGCCTTCTCAAATACGCTCGAAGCCAATAATGCTTTTACCAGGGACAGAAGCTCCCGGAATTCGCCGGGCGGCACCGCACCTGGGGGGATCTTCAGCCGACACGATTACCAACCCAAGACAGAATGTGTGGAACAGAATGTATTTGGTAGCAGAGTATCCGGCACCAATACCTTTCTAAGAAGGTTCGAGATGGTCATGGAGGGGTTGTTGGACCAACAGGCCGCACCAACTCCAGTAGCCGGTGATGTACATCTGAGCAGGCTGATTTTGCAGCAGCGTTTCAACTGTGCGGAGCTAAGGTGCCATTCTGCTGGGATTGTCCCGAATGATAGGACTTTTCGAAATGCGATTACCGACCCACCATACGTCGGGAACGTCAACTACTCCGAGCTTGCCGACTTTTTCTATGTGTGGCTTCGTCTGGCATTGAAAGACAGGTACCCCCACTTCGCCCCCGAGTACACCCCAAAGGCCGAGGAGATCATTGAGAACAGGACCAGGGGGAAAAGCAAAGAGGATTTCTACGAGGGCCTCTCGCAGGCCTTGTTCCGTATCAAGGAAGCGATTCAAGATGACGGCGTCCTGGTCTTCACATTTCACCATACGGACGAAGAGGGGCTGGTTTGGGAAGGGTTGCTGAGGAGCCTGTGCGAGACAGGATTCGAGATCGTCGCCGTGTATCCGATCCACGGGGAATCCGAGTCTTCCCTCCACCTCATGGACAAGGCAAACGTCTCCTACGACCTGATCCATGTGTGCAGGAAACGGAGAGGTGCCCCTGAAAGCCGCAGCTGGGCTGGACTCAGGCAGGAAGTGAGAAAGCTGGCCAGGGAGGAATTGAAGGCAATAGAGGATGGCCGCTACGGCAGGGAACCGTTGAACCCCAGTGACGTGAGGCTCATCTGCATCGGGAAATGCCTGGAGGTCTTTAGCAGGCACTACGGCAAGGTGCTGGACCATGAGGGAAAGGAATTCCCACTCCATGCAGCCCTTCAAGACATCGGTACCAT
>JAZDGZ010000056.1:0-4531 GCA_043806375.1 Pseudomonadota bacterium
TGCCAGTAAGGGGCATGGGAGCCGATAAACAGCTTCTGATTAAGCATTGGATCCCTCCGCGTTCTTCATCTGAATCTGAGCCAATTCGTATTTTCCAAGCATGATATATTGAAAGATGGGAATTCGCGCTATGCACACATAGCTGCAGAGCCCGCATTCAATGCAGGAGTGGAGATCATACTGACTTGCGGCCTCTTCGAAGAGCCCGTTTTCGAGAAAGCGGATCAGCATATTGACAGGGACATCGGCGGGGCAGGCCCTCACGCACTCACCGCAGTTGACGCAATGGCAGTCGGAAATTCCTGTGACATCCCCCTGGTCCTGGACCATGACAGCGCCGGTATCATAGGAGATCGGCGTCTCTTCGGAGAAGACGGCCTTCCCGGTCATCGGCCCCCCCAGCACGACCCTGTCCCCGTGGCGGGTTTCAATGTCCAACGCCTTAAGGATTGATCTTATGGGCGTTCCGATCCTGGCCTTGACGTTGACCCCCGTACCATCCTTTCTGATGACCGAAAGCGTCTTTTCGACAGGGATCTTCCCTTTGGCGAACGCCCCTCCCAGGGCGACAACCGCTTCGGCGTTAATAAAACCCACCCCCACATCTTCGCATCGCTTGCCTGCGGGCACCTCTATTCCCAACAAGTTCTTCAGGACCATTTTTGGCAGGGTATCCGGATAGTGGGCGTCGACGATCCCTACCTCGGCGCCCGTTTTTTCAGCCAGCGATCTCAAATGGGGCGGAACGATGATGAGAATCCTTCTGACTCCGGATATATTTTTTAAATATTCGACACCCTCTCTTAGCTCATCAATCGCGTTTTTTACCATGGATTGGTTTGTCGTGATCAAGAGGTCCCGGTCGATCCCGCCGATGACGAGGGTCCCTAAAGGGGGATCAAATGCCAGCAGCGAGCCAAAATCCGGTTCGCCCGGAAGCGATCCGAGAAACTTGGAGACATTATCCAGGTTTGGAGCTTTGCCCGCCTCCTCGAATTCGACATCCCAGATTTGCTTCTCGGCCACATCGATGGAGATGGCGCCGTAAACCTGGCCCATGTACCCGGGGTGCCGAGAAATCGCGGCAACGGTGCCCGTAACCGGTGAAATGATATAATCCTTGCCTTCTGCTGCAAGTGTCAGTCTTTGGCCGGTCCGGACACTGTCTCCTGTCTTGATCAGGAGACTGCCGTTATCGGAATGGAGGGCTTTGACGTGCAGGGTCACTTGAGATGGCAATGGTATCTCTGCAATGGCGTCCTTCCCACCTGCCCCAAGGACCGGATATTTCAACTTGGGCTTAACCAAAGCGAAAAGGGGATTCTTGATCATTCTTACCTCCTACTCATGAGAAAAACCTCATTCTCCATACTTTCTCTTGTTCAGTGCCGGGTCTTCTAGAGCACATGACACCCGGAGCAGTCGACGGGGCCGCTGCCGCCGTCTTCGTGGCATTTCTTGCATTGGTTATGGAACGCATCGGATCGCTTCACCCCGCTCTCTGCATCATGGCATTCCCCGCAGGCCTCCGGTTTGTCCTTGGGGTTTTCAAGAGTATGGTGGCAGTCCATGCAGGCAAATCCGTATCCGGACTCGGAGGTATGTATCTTGTGGTCGAATAGGACGTTGCCCGCCGTGTTCTTGAGCATGATTCTAACGGGGTCCTCGGGAGCCCGGTTAGGATAGGCCGCATAGCAGACCACGCCGACTACCAGGAGGATGATCACTAGCGCATAGGCAATGTTTTTTTCTTTTTTAGCTTCCATCTCGAATATCCCTTACATAATCTGGCTGAGTTTCAATGATACCTCTTTCTCTACCCCATAACCTTCCAAAAAAAACAGCCCCTCTTAGGACAATCCTAGCCGCAGGTTGGCGTAACTCTTTACGCCCTTTCCATTTTTCAGGCCTTGCTGAAACAGGCGGAAGGATCGCCACTCGCAGGATTTAAGCCGGTCCGTCCTTAGCACACTCCTGTTTGTTTTACAAGGCAATAAAAAGCCAAAGCCGTGTTGTCTTTTTCGCTTTTGCATCAAGCCGGCCCATTCCGTCCTGACCCGTCAGGAGATGGCATCTTCCGGACAGTGGGTGATGCACGTCAGGCATTTGATGCACTTTTCCTTGTCGATATGGGCCGGTTCCTTTTTTTTCCACTCGATGGCCCCCACGGGACAACTCTTGAAGCAAATGCCGCATTTTTTGCAGAGTTCCAGGTCCACTTCAAACTTGAGGAGGGCGGCGCAGCGCTTCGCCTCGCATCTCTTTTCATAGATATGGGCCTCGTATTCATTCCGGAAGTACTGCAGCGTCGAGAGCACAGGATTCGGCCCCGTCTGTCCGAGACCGCAGAGGGCGCTGTCTTTGATCATTTCGGCCAACTCTTCAAGAAGCTCGATGTCACCCGGCATGCCCTCTCCTTGGGTGATCCTGTCCAGGATGTTCAACATTCGCTTCGTCCCTTCACGGCAGGGGGTGCACTTCCCGCAGGATTCGTCTTGAATGAAATCCATAAAGAAACGGGCCATGTCCACCATACAGGTCTGATCATCCATGACGATCATTCCCCCCGAACCCATGATAGCCCCCACCTTGATGATGGATTCATAGTCCACCGGGGTATCGATAAAGGCCTCGGGTATACACCCGCCGGAGGGCCCCCCGAGCTGAACCGCTTTGAACTTCCTTTTTTTGGGGATGCCGCCGCCGATCTCGAAAATGATGGTCCTGAGGGATGTCCCCATGGGCACCTCAACAAGACCGATATTGTTCACAGCGCCCGTCAGGGCGAAGACCTTTGTCCCTTTGCTCGTCTCGGTGCCTACGCCGGCATACCACTCCCCTCCGTTCTGAATGATCTGGGACACGTTGGCGTAGGTCTCCACATTATTCAGGACGGTCGGCCTCTTCCAGAGGCCCTGTTGTGCCGGAAAGGGCGGTCTCGGCCTGGGCATTCCGCGCTTTCCCTCCAGGGACTGCATAAGTGCCGTCTCCTCCCCGCACACAAATGCCCCTGCCCCCTGATAGACCTCCACATCAAAATCAAAGCCGCTACCCAGGATATCCTTCCCCAGCAACCCGTATTCGCGGGCAGCAGAAATGGCGATTCCGAGTCGTTTGATGGCAAGCGGATATTCCGCCCTGCAATAGATGTAGCCATGGTGCGCCCCGATGGCCTTGGCTGCGATCGTCATTCCCTCCAGGACTGCATGAGGGTCTGCCTCCAGAATGCTTCTATCCATGAAGGCTCCGGGATCCCCCTCGTCCGCGTTGCATAAGGCATACTTGATTTCGCCGGGCATTTTATGGGCAAATTCCCACTTCTGCCCGGTGGGAAATCCGGCGCCGCCCCTGCCCCTGAGACCCGACTTTTTCACCTCGCCGATGATCGCTTCAGGGGTCATCTCCAGCAAGGCCTTGCCCACCGCGAGGTACCCGTCTCTGGCGATGTATTCGTCGATGTTTTCAGGATCGATAATGCCCCTGTTCCTGAGGGCTATGAGCTGCTGCTTTGCATAAAACGGAATGCCGCTGATCTCAGGGATGGTTTCGGCAGAGGCCGGCTCTTTGTAAAAAAGTTTTTTGACCGGTCGTCCCTTGAGGAAATGCTCTTCCACTAGATAAGGAATGTCCTCTGGTTTGAGTTTTTGATAAAAAAGGCCCTCCGGCTGTACAATCATCAAAGGGCCTTGCGCGCAAAAGCCGTTGCAACCCGTTTCGATAATCCGGATCTCATGGTCCAGTCTCTGGTGCGCAAGTTCCTTTCTTATGGCTTCTTTAACTTCCAGGCTTCCCGATGCATGGCACCCCGTGCCGCCACAGAGAAGCAAGTCCATTCGGTAGATACTCATTATCCGGCCTCCTCAGCTCCTTACCCAGAACCTCGATCTATCGGCGGACGGCCATGACCGCCTTACAAGATTTCATCCGCATACGGCAAGCCCATGCCAAGACCCTAGCAGGTCATTTTCAGGAACCTGCTAGAAGGATACCCGGGGAATCAACTCAGCCGCGGCATCCCTTCTGCCGCATTTCACTTTATCCCGGCCAGCGCAAAATCCGTCTGCACCTCACCCAGGAGCACGTGTCTCTTGAAGACCTGGCGCATCTTGTTCCTGTCCATATGCTGGTAAACGACAGGGTCTTTGCCCCTCGCCTCTACGGTCACGTTGGGTTCGCTGCTGCACGTCCCCATGCATCCGGACGTCAGGACCCGGATATCCTGTCTGTCGGCTTCCGCCATTTCCTCCAAGAGGGCGCCCATGACGTCTCTTGCCCCGGCTGCGATACCGCATGTCCCCATGTGTACCGTGATTTTTACCGTGGTTTCGCCCTCTCTTAGGGAAGTCGACTTCTTGGCACTCTCTCTGAGCTTCTTAAGGTCTTCAATCGTCAGTTTTGCCATCTCATTCCTCTCGAGTATCCATCCGGAATACCCTGCCGTCCAGGTCATGGGTGTAAACAAAATCCACGTCCGGGCGGCCCATGATGAGGCTTGTTAAAGAACCGGCTATATCCCCTAGAGGGGCCAGGT
>JAZDGZ010000057.1:0-2008 GCA_043806375.1 Pseudomonadota bacterium
CAACTGCGGTCCCGTGGGCCCGGAGCTGGGTATATAGCCTGGAACCCATCAAGGCGTCCAGGGTGGGTGTCTCGGCCAGGTAAACGGCGTTGCGCTCGTCCTGCGGGCCGATGCCGATGCCGTCCATGATGATCAATAGCAGGGGTCCTTTTCGCCCGGGAAAGGATCTTAACCTCTTGAGACTGAGTGTCATACTTTCGAACTCCTTCCATAATTTTGACGACTTCGTAAAAAGTCCTCATAGCCGTCACCCAGGCCATGAGGGTTTACGAAGTCATCAACTCTGGCCCGGCAAATTCCAGGCGCGGTTCTGCTCCGGGATCAAGGCCTTTTGATGGTGATGACGGCAGAGCGATTGCTGAGGAGGTTGAGGTTTTCCGCGTTTACAGTTATCCCAAGACCCGGTCCAACCAGGGGGCCTGCTGCGCCTCCCACCCCGAAGCCCACATGCTCTCGGGTGATATTCTCCGCCAGCAGGAGTGCGTCATAGGACCCGTCAAAATAGACGGCGTCACGACAAAGAAGCCCCAATGCCCTGCCGGCGGCCGAGAGAATCCCTGACTCCCCCAGTTGACATCCGATCTGAAAAGAAAGGCCTTCCTCCCGCAAGAAACTGATGATCTTGAGAGAATTCCGAAAGCCGCCGCACTTTGATAACCTCACGTTGATCATCCCATAACAACCTTCTCTCACAATCTCGCTTGCCTCGGCTAGGCAGCAGGCCGATTCGTCGGCCATAAGGGCTATCCCGTGCTCTCTCATTCTCCTCGAAAAATCCCTGAGCCCGGGATCCCCCCGCATCATGGGCTCCTCAACAACTTTAACCTTGGAGTTTATCATAAGATTTGTGTGTCGCCGGGCCATAGCGCGATCCCAGGAACCGTTGACGTCTACCCTCAGGTCGCAGCCCTTTCCAAGAATCCGCCTCACGAGATCCATGGTCTCCTGATTTCTCTCAAAATCCGTGCCCATCTTGATTCGAATCTTATCGATCCTGAGGCGCTTCAGTAATGCGCAGATCTCCTCGACCCGCTCCCTATGGGCAATGGGGATCTGGGCCCCGTAGGTAATCCGGTTTGTATAGAAGCTCTTAGAGAAATAGTCTGTGACCGATCTCCCTTGGCTCTTGCCGAGGGCATCCAGGAGGGCCATTTCAACGGCACAGGTGGCCGTATTATTCTCCTTTCCAAGGCTGTTCTCATCTATGAGACGCCATATTTCCGAGGGATCACTCAGCTCCCAAGGGAAGCCTTTCAAACCCACCAGGGCCCTCGCATGACTCGCCGCACTTTCCTGCGATTCCCCCGTCACATAGGGCCTGGGCGCACCCTCCCCATAACCGGCAAGATCCCCATGACCCGCAATAACTTCGACGACGATGTTTTCCGCATCAGCCCCCTTCCTGCGGGAATGTGAAAACTCCCCTATGAAGGGGAGGGTTATTTGATGCACCTTAACCTGGTCTATTCGCATCGGGATATCCCATGTCGGAGTTCATCGCACTTCCCATGGAGGGCTCGGCAGGAAGGGTTAGGATGAAGGTGGTCTCCAGATTGAGCGTGCCCTTCACCTCAATGGTCCCGCCGTGATCCTGCATGTTCTGATGGACCACAAAGAGACCAAGTCCGGTCCCGCTATGCATGTTGCTCTTGTGCTTGGTGGTGAAATAAGGTTCAAATATCTTGTCATAGAAGGCCGGGGGGATGCCGATCCCGTTATCTTTGACCTCGATACGGACGGTCCTGGGTTTTCCACCCTTTGCAGCAGAATTTCTGGTCGAAACTTCGATTCTGCCCCCCTCCTCAGGGCTGAAGTCAACAGCGTTGGAAAGGAGATTGAGAATGACCTGCTTCATCTTCTCCGCATCCATCCATACCTGTCCGACGCGGGGGTCAAAGTTCCGCACGACCTCAATCTGCTTCGCCTTGCTTTGCAGCGAGATAAGAAGGACCATCTTCTCTATGAGGTCGTGGATATCCTCAAAGCCGAAATGGGATTCCCTCGGCTT
>JAZDGZ010000058.1:0-4768 GCA_043806375.1 Pseudomonadota bacterium
GTTTAGATTAGGTTGCAGAACGTTTTAGATATCTTTGAAGAGAGGGGCTTTGTAGAGCAGGTCAGCGACGGGGAAGAGCTCCGCAAACAGCTGGAAAAGCGCACCACCTGCTATGTGGGCTTTGATCCCACGGCCAGCAGCCTCCATCTGGGAAGCCTTGTGCCTATCATGGCCCTGGCGCATATGCAGAGGGCCGGGCACAGGCCTATCGCCGTTGTGGGCGGCGGGACCTGTCTCGTGGGGGATCCCAGCGGCAAGACTGAAATGCGTCGTCTCATGAGCAGGGAGGAGATCGATCAGAATGCGGAGGGAATCAAGGGACAGCTCTCGAGATTCCTCGACTTCGGCGAGGAAAGGGCCGTCATGGTCAACAACGCCGACTGGCTGGCCAAACTGAACTACATCGATTTTCTGAGGGACATCGGGCGCCACTTCAGCGTGAACAGGATGCTCACCGCAGAAAGTTACAAGATACGACTGGAGACCGGCCTGAGCTTCATCGAATTCAACTACATGCTCCTTCAGGCCTATGACTATTGGCACCTTTTCAAGCATTACGACTGTCGCCTCCAGATGGGGGGAAACGACCAGTGGGGAAACATCCTGGCAGGGACCGATCTGATCAGAAGACTGGAGGGTGGGGCGGCTTATACCCTCACATTCCCGCTCATCACCACCAGTTCGGGGATCAAGATGGGCAAGACCCACAAAGGGGCTGTCTGGCTCGATCCTGCCCTGACCTCTCCCTACGAGTATTACCAGTACTGGATCAACCAGGATGACAAGGACGTGAAACGTTTTCTCGCCCTCTTCACCTTCCTTCCCATGGAGGAGGTGAGAAAGCTGGGTTCCCTTGAGGGGGAGGAGATTCGAGAGGCGAAGGAAAGGCTCGCCTTCGAGGCGACGAGACTGTGCCACGGCAAAGAAGAGGCTGAAAAGGCGAGGAAGGCCTCCCGGCAGTTGTTTGGATCGGATGTATCGGAAATCTCCGATTCGGCGCCCTCCTACGCCCTGAGCCCGGAAGAGATCGAGAAGGGAATCCCCGCCTATCTCCTTTTTGAACAGGGAAGACTCTGTAAGACGAGGAGTGATGCCCGGCGTCTCATCTCACAGGGGGGCGGGTACGTTAACGATCAGAGAATCGAGAGCATTGATCAGATGATCGACGTGAGAGACATGAGAGACGGGTCCATTTTGCTGAGGGCGGGCAAGAAGAGGTATCTCAAGGTTACCGCGGGATGAGGGGCGGGGCAACCTGACGACATCCTTGGATCAGGATTTGGGCAAGAGCCCCTGGACATTTTATACTGAAGATCATGGCAAAAAGAAAAAAGAAATCTGAAGGGCAAGAGACCTTGACGGGCAAGGCGGATTCACCTAAGCCTGCCCCCGTATTTGATCTGAGGCCTGTGGTCAAGTCCGCGGACAGGGCCCTTGTGCCCTACGATCCTCTTCAGCTTTACCTCCTGGAGATCAAGAACTACCGATTGCTCACCAGGGAGGAGGAGAGGGAACTGGGCATCAGGGTCAGAGAAAAGAAGGACCAGCAGGCGGCCTACGTGCTCGTGACCTCCAATCTGAGGCTGGTCGTGAAGATTGCCATGGACTTTCACCGTTACTGGACGAGAAGCCTTCTGGACCTTATTCAGGAAGGAAACGTGGGCCTCATGCAGGCCGTCCGCAAGTTTGATCCTTACCGCGGCATAAAGTTCTCTTATTATGCCTCCTTCTGGATCAAGGCATACATGCTGAAATTTATCATGGAAAACTGGAAACTCGTCAAGATCGGGACCACCCAGACCCAACGCAAACTCTTTTTTAACCTTGCCAAGGAAAGAGAGAAACTGATCGCCCAGGGGTTTGATCCCGAACCGCGGCTGCTGGCCGAGCGTCTCGACGTCAAGGAAAAGGAAGTCGAAGAGATGAGCCAGCGGCTGGGAGGCAGTGAGGTCTCCCTTGATGCGCCGGTGGGGGACAACGGCAAGGAGGTCTACGGGTCCTTTTTGCCGGATCCGCAGACTGCCGTGGACGAGCGGCTCTTTCAGATGCAGAACAGGGAACTGCTCCTCAGGAAACTGCAAGAATACAGAGAAGGACTCTCCGGAAAGGACCTGGACATTTTTGATAACCGTATCATGGCCGAGAATCCCCTGACGCTCCAGGAACTGGGGCATAAATACAATATCTCGCGCGAGAGGATTCGCCAGATCCAGGAGAGGATCATCAAGAACATCAAAAACTGGCTTACCGGTGAGATCCCTGATTTTGAGGAGACTTTCTCGAGTTTTATTAAGTGAGGCAAGGATAGGGTTTTTTTAAAATAGTAGTGGGTCAATGTGAAAGGTCTCATGAAATCAAACCGTCCCAGTTATCTTCTTGGTCTTTTCCTGGTCCTCCTTGGAGGGCTTCCCCTCTCGTGCGCAGGGCTTAAACCTCAGGCCCCCGCGGCCGAACCGGCGGCCGTCCGGCAGCAGAGGGCCGTCTATCAAGAAGAAGATCGGCTCCAGAGTGCCTATGCCCACTTCACTACGGCTTCATTGTATGAGATCCAGGGACGTTATGAGGAGGCTCGGCAGGACTTTGCCAAGGCCCTTGAAAAGGATCCGGAATCGATCTATCTCCACAGGAAGATGGCCATCCTTCTCAAGGAACTGAAGGATTTTCCGGGAGCGGTCAGCCATGGCCGGAGATGCATCGAACTCGAGCCGGAGAACATAGATCACCGGATGTTGCTCGCCGACATATTCACCCTCTCGAAGGATGAGGAGTCTGCGATCGAGCAGTACAAGGAAATCCTGGATCTCGATCCAAAGGAACAAAGGGTGAGACTCGTCATGGTCACGCTCCTGATCAAGGCGGGGCAATACGACACGGCCCGGCAGCATCTGGATCAAATCATTCAGGAAGACCCTGACCTGGTGATCGCCCACTACTATAAGGGCAGAATCAATCTGGAATCAAAAAACTATGAGGAGGCGGAAAAGGCCTACCTCCGGGCCCTGCAATTGAACGACAGGATGGAACCCGCCCTGTTTGAACTGGGCGGTGTCTACCAGATGAATAAGAGGTACGAGGAAGCGGCGGCGATTTATGAGAAGTTATTGCATTATTACCCGGGCAATGTAACGGTTCGAGACCGGCTCATCGGCGTCTATTACAAACTCGGTCGGGAGAAAATGGCCGAGGGCCACATGGAGGACCTCAAGAGGCAGACAAAGCCGGGAGACCCGGCCCGGCAGACCCTGGGCTTGATCTACCTTCGGCACGGCAAGATCGAAGAATCGATTGCGGAACTCGAACTCATTGTTTCCGCCTGGCCGGTCGATGATAAGTCCAGGTACTACCTTGCAGCGGCCTATGAAGAAAAGGGAGAGGCCGAAAAGGCCCTCGAACAGTTCGATCTGATCAAGGAGGGCTCGGAGTATTACTCCAAAGGGAGAATCCACATCGCCTTTATTCTCGAAGGCCAGGAAAGATACGATGAGGCGATCGCTGTGCTTGAAAAGGCGATCGAAGGGGACAAAGGAAAAGCTGAACTCTACCTCCTGCTCGCGTCCATCCTGGAAACCGTAAAGCAATACGAGAAGGCGAAGGGGGTTCTCGAAGAGGGGCTGAAGGGGGATAGCCAAAACACGGAACTCATCTTTCGTCTCGCCGTGGTGCTGGACAAGATGGGCCAGAAGGAGAAGTGCGTCGATCAGATGAAAAAGATTCTGGAGATCGATCCGGACCATGCCGATGCCCTGAACTACATAGGCTACACCTATGCCGAGCAGGGGATCAGCCTCGATGAGGCCATGGTCTTGATTGAGAAGGCCTTGAAGATCAAGCCGGACAGCGGTTATATCATCGACAGCCTCGGCTGGGTCTATTACCAGAAGGGGATGTATGAAAAGGCCTTGAGCCATCTGGAAAAGGCCGCGTCCCAAATCCCCAATGACCCGACTGTCAGCGAACATCTGGGGGACGTCTATTTCAAGTTGAGGAGGTACGAGGCGTCTCTCGACATGTACAAGAAGGCCCTATCCCAGAATCATCCCGATCAGGAGAAACTGAAGGGGAGGATAGAGGAAGTTGAGAAGTTCCTGAGATAGTTTCCATCCAGAAATGGCCTTTTTCCGAAATCTCGGCGTCAATCCACCAGAGGCGGATAAATCTGCGGGATTCCTTGTTCCCGCCCCTGGGCGGGACGCGCAATCCCCTGATTTCTTTGACCTTGCGAAAAAATTTTCATTTCTGGATGGGCACGAGATAGGGCGGTGGGCCTCCATGACCGATCCAATCATCGCTCCATTTTAAAGAGATAAAATATTACGCTTTTTCATGGAAGCCCATGGACAGACGATATTCGACATCCCTTCATATCACTTTTTTTTTCTTCCTCACCCTCTTTTCCGCCTGCGCCCCCGTCACCCAAGGTCCTCCTGAAAGGCCTCTCAACGACCGGCAGATTGCAGCCGTCATCTCGGGGATGGAAGAGCAGGACAAGAGGGTCTTATCGTTCTATTCCGTCGGACGCCTGACGGTCGGAGGGGGGTACTGGGAACCGGAGTCCGGCATCCTGATAGCGGGAACCAGAGAACCCTTCAGAATAAAGATCGAGATAACCCATCCCTGGGGCCAGCCCCTTGTTCATATTCTGATCGATAGAGATAGACTGGGGGTTTTATCCTTTGCCGACAAGAGGCTTTTCCTCGGCGATTTTACCGCCGAGGCCCTTTCCAGGTTCCTGGCCGGAAAACTCGATTCCCGGTTGGTGTGGGCAGCC
>JAZDGZ010000059.1:0-4983 GCA_043806375.1 Pseudomonadota bacterium
GCCCAGGCCGGAACCAGCACATCGATGGTTTCACAGCGCACCATCTCCACAGATTCCTTGAGCAGGGCGCCTGCAATATCAAGCTCCGAAGGCGGATGAGCGATCCTGCTCTGCGACGCCATGGCCAACGCAGGATGGATGCCCAGAACAAAGGCAACTTCAAGGGGCTTGTTCTGAGCACACTTCTCGTTCCACAGATCCCAGAGATGTTTGCCCGGCGTAAGATGCGTCACCCCCCGGTCGGGCTTCTTGATCATCAAGCGGTAATGGGCCGCATGGGGGCAGTCGATCTTCCCGTAGGAAGCTACGCCGATGGCCCTCGTCAGATAGGGGACCTCATTTTCGTGGTGGGTAAGAAAGGGGAAGTCGTAGAGGCTGGCCTCTTTCCCGATCTTGATCACTTCCTTGCAGGGGGCCTCTGACTTCTTGACCTCTTTTATGGGATACTTATTCTGCCGAATGGTCTCCTCTTCGCACTGGTCATAATACTCCTGAACCGCCTTGGGCTCGGGTGGAACACCCAAGGCAAGGCCGAACTTCCCCCACGAATCGTCGGTATTGCACACCACCGGCGAGTCATATCCCTTCACCTTGTCGAAAAGAAGGAGGGGATGTTTCCCCATTTGATCAAACTTTTTCACAATGACCGTAACTTCAAATTTAGGATCGACCTCCTTAGAGATCCTCACAAATTCCTTAGGCAACTTCTTTTCGCACTCAGCAATGAAACTTCTCAGATCTTTCATACCTACCTCCATCGGTTTATTGTCTTTTTCCTGACCCCGAAAACTGGAATCATCAGGGTCCGGCCCCAAAAGCACCGTACTTTTCAAAATATTTCACAGAAAAAGGAACCTGACCACCTTCTTCCCGATCAGATATCATTTGAACCCCACCTTCGAAGACCAGAATATCAATACGCCGCCCATTACTTTTTGCCAAGGACTATTTCGCTGCTTGGACCGAAGCCCTCCTTGAGCCTAATCTGCCTATGCTCAGCACCAGGATGGCGCCCAGGGCCAAGAAAAAGCCTATAACCGTCGTCATCCATTCAGGGTAGGCCAACAGGCTTCCGGCGACAAAGAATATGAGACGCATGACTACAGAGATCCGTCCTATCCCTAAAAAATATCCTTCCAGCCCCGACGCGATCAAAGTGATGCCGATCAAAGCCTGAACGATCGTAAGCACAATTTCCAGCCAGCCTCCATGCAATATGAGGGCCGGGTTAAGGACAAAAAAGAAAGGCACAAAATAGATGACTACCCCCAGCCTCATAGCCGTCAAGCCGGTCCGGAGACCGGGTGCTCCCGCCATACTCGCTGCAGCATAGGCCCCAATGGCCACCGGGGGCGTTATGAACGAGACCATCCCCCAATACATGACAAACAGGTGTATCGCTAAAGGGTCGAAGCCCGCCTTGACCAGGCCGGGGGCTAAGATGATCGCCAAAATGATATAGCAGGCGGTGGTGGTCAACCCCACCCCCAGAATCATGGCAGCCAATGCTCCCAGAACTAGCGTGACCAACATGTTTCCACCGGCAATAGATATAATTCCCCTGGAGACGCCGAACCCGACGCCGGTGATCGAAAGGGAGCCGATGATCAAACCCACCGCAGCCATGACGGAGGTCAGTTCAGCAAGTATTTTCCCCGTATCGACGGCGAACTTGCCCCAGGTTTCCCTGGTCAAACGGGTTTCCTTTCTCAGCATGGCGCAACCGAGAAGAACCACCGTTGCAAACCATGGCGCCCATGCCTCTCTCCATAGATAAGCCAGGAAAAATAGGAGAACCGCTATGCTGAAGATTAACATCCATCCCCGCCTGACCGTCCCCCAGAAAGAAGGCAGTGCTTCCTCTCGAGGCAGTCCTTTCAAACCGATCTTCGCCGCATAAAAATCGACCTGCAAAAGAAGACCAAAATAGTAAAGGAGGGAAGGCACAGCAGCGGCAACGGCTACCTCGAGGTAAGAGATTCCCAGGAGTTCAGCCATCACGAAGGCAGTGACCCCCATGATTGGGGGCATGAGCACCCCTCCTGTCGAGGCGCAGGCCTCCACCGCGCCGGCATAATGGGGCGGGTACCCTATCCTCTTCATGGTCGGGATCGTCACGGCCCCGGTGGTAGCCACATTGGCCACCACGGCGCCGCTTATGGAGCCGAACAGTGCGCTGGCAAAAACGGCAACCTTGGCGGGCCCTCCCCTCACCCGCCCGAGAATAGCCAGGGCAAGGTCAAGGAAGAACTTGCCGCCGCCCCCGATCTGCATGGCCACGGCAAAGACCATGAACCCGGCAATCAACTTCAGGAAGGAACGCAAGGGCAAGCCTAATATGCTCTCTACCCCAAGGTAGTGGTACCCTATGGTCCGGGCAAAGGAATATTGCTTGCCCACCAGAAAGCCGGGCATGTAATTGGCAAAAAGAGGATACACCCCGAAAATAAAAACCAAGATCACGAAAGGCAGACCTACCGCGCGTCGACTTGCCTCAAGGATGAGCAGGATGGTGATAACCCCGCTGACCTGGACCATGGCTGGAGGATATATCGACCAGCCGAGGATGCTTGCGTCATAAGCATTGAATGATATCCATAGAGGGTTAATGAAAGCCAGCCCGGCAAAAACATAATCGTACCATGGTACCTTCTCCCGGGGGGCGCGTATGGTGGCAGGCAACATGATGAAGGCCAGGGGAACAAACATGGCAAGCATGACCGCCAGGACACTGTCCTCCATCATGGCTCGCCCTGTCACACGCAGATCGAGTTGAAAAAGGTAAACCAGGATGAAAAAAACCCCCACAATCGTTCCTGTCATGAAAAACCACCAAGGCGCCCCTGCAATTCGCCGGTACCTCCGAATCTCTTGAGTCGTCGAAGAATTCATCATCCTGTTTCCTTTTATCCAAGCACTATTAACTGAAGTTTCGGTTGATCATTCATCCCGGAAGTCCGGACCTTTGACTTATCCTTCCGGTTCACTTCTTCGCCTTCCACTTCGCCATCCTTTCCTTCTCAAGTTGAAGGGCCTTTTGATTTGCAGCCTCCAGTCCCGAAGTCCACTTGCCGATTTCTTTGAAGTACTTGATGGAACCTTCGTGATATGGGGTAACCATCTTATCCGCGATAACAGGGTCAAGGCATTGGTCAATCGTATAGTCTACAAATTGTGCGTGAATGGGTTTGAGCTTTTCATGCTCCTTGTCTATGGCCTTGGTGACGGTATAAGCCACCTCCGCGGAGAGATGGGTGTACGCGTGCAGGGCATTCGGGCACCCAACTCCCTCCAACGGATTCTGCTTGCTTATTCCTGCACCCTGCTCCGTGTAAATCGGAAACATGAAAGGGGCTTTTTCAAAGAGACGGGCCCAGCCCTCTTTATCCTTATGGGGGACCTGCAGCCAGCGGATGCCGGCAGGGCTGCTCGCCTGCTTGAAGGCGCCCGGCGCACTCGGGTTGGAACTTGCCACATCAACGGTTCCCTCCAACACCGCGTCCAGGATTTTTCCAATGCTGGGTACGGGAATCCATTTGACATCAGCCTTCGTCAGGTTGGCAAATGCCAACAGGCCCTCGTAAATGCTTTCCGTGACCGTCATACCCGGGATTATTGGCATTTTCTTCCCTTTCATGTCCCGCAATGATTGGATGTCCGAATTCCCCCTGACATAGGGTTGACCATTGAACATGTTGGGGCCCAGCCAGACGATCCGTAACGGCTGAGGTCCCCATTCCGGCCGTTCAAAGACGCCCCATCCCAAGGCAGCCTCTGACCCGGCGAATAAAGGCATAAAGTCGAATTCACCTTCTCCTGCTCGAAGCGGCGTTATGCGGCCCACTGAGGTCCCCTGAGGCTCGATTCTGGCTTGAATGCCGCTCCCGGCCAGGATGGCTTCACCAAGGCCGGAGGCAAGGACATTAGATACGGTCCCCATGCCCAGGCAAGTGATTGAGACTACCTTAGGCATTCCCGCTTTTTCTTTTCCCATCACGGGCTGGATCAACGTCCCCAGCAGGAAAAGGCTCACAAACAGGCATCCAATTGATTTTTTCCACATAAAATTACCCTCCTTTCAAGATCGTATGATGTTTCACTAAAACCCCTGGGATTAGGACTTCTTGAGAAGCCTCATAGGTTTAACTTCATTTGAACATGGTCAGACCTCACCTCCTCTCAAGACTGTGCCCGGGCTTACATCCAGATGGCTTGGTAGAGTTCAATCAAAATCCCGCTGGTATCTTTAGGATCCAAGAAGACAAAATCTTTCCCGCCGTGGCCTTTCCCTCTTGGCATGTCCGAGGCAATGCGGATACCCGATTTTTCAAGATTTTCCGTCGCCTCGCCAATGTCTCTGACGTTAAAGGCAATATGGTGGAGCCCCTCTCCCTGATCTCTGATATGCCGTGCAAGTTCATGGTCTTCGACCAAGGGAGAAACCAGTTCTATTCGAGTTTCACCTACATCGAAAAAGGCAACCTCAATCTTCACAGGCTCCACTTTTCCGCTTTCAGCAACATTCAGGCCCAAACTCTCAAGGACCCTTATGGTCTTCTGCAGATCCTTCACCGCGATCCCAATGTGATCAATGTTCAGTATCATAACAGCCCCCATGGTTTCCATCGCTTTTCTGACTTAGGATTCTCGTACATCCTGCCCCCCCGATATCCCCCGGTCCACACCAGAATCAACGCAATGAAGGGAAGGGGCCAGCCATACGCCGGAAGAGATTAGGTCAAAAGACCCACCCCAAATCCGGACCAATCATCGGCCGGCAGGTCACTGGCTCATCTTTTCAATTTATACCCGGCCTTTTCCCTATCCCAGGTATCCTTGGTTACCCCCTCCTCCCTCAGTTTGTACTTTTCCACCCTCTGCGTGGGCGTCTTCGGTAAGGTCTCCCTGAATTCCAGGTATCTGGGCACAGCAAAGTAGGCCATCCTGTCGTTGCAATAGGAGATTAATTCCTCCGGTTTCAGG
>JAZDGZ010000060.1:0-3641 GCA_043806375.1 Pseudomonadota bacterium
GGTCCGCCCCCGGATTCAGGATGTGGTCAAGATCGATGAGAAAGATCTCCCGGTCCTTGAACTCGTTCAGCCTCTTTTCCCGATCCCCCGGCGACCTTGCGCCCTTCAGGGCCTGCTCCATCCTTTCGGGCAGCGTTTCAACGGGTTCAGCGAACCGGCGACCGGACACATAGGGCTGTAACATGGGAAGCAGCGACTCGTACTGAACACGGATAAAGTCCTCCCACAGGAAATCGCTCGCCCCGAGAAGCCGGGCCAGGTCCTGGAGCGCATGGGGATTGGTAAGCAGTTCAAGCCAATCTTCCTTTGCCGGTTTTCGCAGCATCTCTTCGAGCAGGTGTTCAAAACGGGAGAGGGCCGCGAGCGGGTCCGGCGCCCTTTCCAGGAAGGTGGTAAACTGCTTGGTCAAAAGCACCGAAAGCCTCACCCTGCCGAGAAGATGGGGATCTAAGATCTTGCGGCCATGGGAGTCGACCAGATCCAACTCGTCCTCGACACGGCCATGGATGGTCCGTATCCGCACGTGCTCGATCGAGATATCGTGCAGAGACAAGGCCGTGGACAGGGCATAGAGGAAGGCCGGAGTATCTTCAGAGGTGACCTTCAATCGGGTAAAAGAGGCGTTTTCGTTATCGATCTCCAACTGCACGGGGTATAAGAGGGGCTGGGTATCCTGATGAAGATGGGCCAGCCGCTTGACCACCATCTCGTTGACCCTCTGCTTCGCCTCCTTCACTGACCCGGCGCCCCCGCCCTCCAGAAGCCCGATGGCGGTCTGCAGTTTCTCCCGAAGCTCGGCAGCCCAGGCCTGAAAGGAGAGGGAGGTCTCAAGGGACCCTGAAAAGTGGTCGATAATGCGCCGCCTTTGAAGGCGATCCTCCCTCCCCTTTTGAGCCGCGGGACCAGTGGGAAGGCCCGCCTCCACAGACCGCTCAGGAACCCGTCCATAGGTAAACACGTCTCCGGAATCAACAGAAAACCCCATTCCTGCAAGGATGCCTGTCAAAAGTGAGAACTCCGAGGGGTAATCGAAGGCGAGGACCGTGCAATCCAGGCTGCCGTCCCTTCTCGAGTCCAGCAGCACTTCCACAGGGGATTGAGGAGACAGCCCTGCAAGGCCGGTGGCGTGGCGGCAGAGATCCCGTTCGTCGAAACGGCTGAAATAGCGGTCGCTCAGCCGCACAAGATGCTCGACCAGGAAACTCTCGTCCACTCCCGGGCAGGCCGATCTAAAGGCTGCAATGTCGGGTTTCATGTCCGTGGTCCTGACTGTTCATGTTCCTTCCTCAGGATTTCCCTTTTCTTACATAGTATACCATGAGACCCCCAACCTCTGCATTTTTGTCCAAAGACCGAGTTGCAGAGGATGGGGGTCTCTTTTCAAAAAGGCGCTGGTCGAAGATCCCGTGCGCCTTGCCCCCTACACCTTCTTTTAACATCACCACGAAGGCACGAAAGAACAAAAGAAGGAGAGCGCGAAAAGGGAAAAGTTTATTTATCATTTTCGTGTTTTCTTCATTTCGTGTTTTCGTGGTCAGGATTTGCCCTGTACCCTGCGCCTTGTACCTTGCACCTTTCTCATCTCTTCGTATTGCCGTGTGCCGTGCGCCTTGTACCTTGCCCCTTGCACCCCTTATTATATATCGTAGTAAAGCGCAAATTCCCAAGGGTGCGGCCGCAGGTCAATGGCCTGGACCTCTTTTTCCATCTTGTACTTAATCCAGGTATCGATCACATCCGAGGTGAACACGTCGCCTTTCAAGAGGTAGTCGTGGTCCTCCCGAAGGGCCTTGAGGGCATCGCGCAGAGAACCCGGGGTGTGGGGGACCTTTGCCAGCTCCTCCGGCGGCAGGTCGTAGATATCCTTATCCAGGGGATCGCCCGGGTTGATCTTGTTTTGTATGCCGTCCATGGCCGCCATCAATATGGCCGAGAAGGCGAGGTAGGGGTTGCAGCTGGGGTCCGGACAACGGAATTCAATGCGTTTCGCCTTTGCAGAGGCCGAATAGAGGGGAATCCGGACCGCCGCGCTTCGGTTGCGCCTGGAATAGGCCAGGTTCACCGGCGCCTCAAATCCGGGCACCAGCCTCTTGTAGCTGTTCGTGGTCGGGCTGGTGATCGCCAGAAGCGATGGGGCATGCTTCAATATCCCCCCGATGGCATACATGGCCATGTCGGACAATCCGGCGTAACCGTCGCCGGCGAAGAGGTTCTCCTTGCCCTTCCAGATGGAGAGGTGGACGTGCATACCAGTCCCATTGTCGTTGAAGAGCGGTTTCGGCATGAAGGTGACGGTCCTGTTGTGTTTCCGTGCCACGTTCTTTATGACGTATTTGTACTTGAGGACATTGTCCGCCATCTCCACCAGGGGCCCGAAACGCATGTCGATCTCCGCCTGGCCCCCGCTGGCCACCTCATGGTGCTGTGCCTCAATAAGGACCCCTATCTTCTCCAGGGTCAGCATCATTTCGCTCCGAATGTCCTGCATACTATCCGTGGGGGGAACGGGGAAATAGCCTTCTTTGTAACGCACTTTGTATCCCAGGTTGGGGTTTTCAACTCGCCCCGCGTTCCAGCGGCCCTCTACGGAATCGATGTGATAGTAACCCTCATGCTCATTCTGGTCGAAACGAATGTCGTCAAAGATGAAGAACTCCGCCTCGGGTCCGAAAAAGGCTGTGTCCCCGATGCCGGAACCCTTCAGGTAGTTCGCAGCCTTGCGGGCGATGTTGCGAGGATCGCGCGTGTAGTCCTCTCCTGTCACCGGATCACAGATATTGCAGATCATGACAAGGGTTTTCGCCTGAAAGAAGGGATCGATAAAGGCCGTCTCCGCCACAGGCTTCACCAACATGTCGGACTCGTTGATGGCCTGCCATCCCCTGATGCTGGAACCGTCAAAGCCGAGGCCGCTCTCAAAAGTATCTTCCTCGATCTCCCTTGCCGGAACAGAGAAGTGCTGCCACAGTCCCGGGAAATCCATGAATCTCAGGTCCACGACCTCTACCCCTTCAGCCTTGATCAGGCTCAGTACGTCTTTTCCTTTCTTAATCTCTGTCATTGTCTCCTCCCTGTTTAAAATTTGGCTATTCCAATTTGAAGTTGATCAAATTCTGAATCGAGCGTTTCGTGCCTTTCAAAGGGCGCAGGCGCCAAGACTCAGATCATCTTTCTGATCCTTGGAATAGAGCAATTGGTATGCCAATCCGAAAAATTTTGTAACTATTCTTTATTTTTGGTTTTTTAACTACTCGGGCTCAAATCGCCCCTTTTCGCGAATTACAATATTGTAGGATTGTGGGTCGTTGTGTTACAAAATAGTATTTTACATTCCCCCCCGTCCGGCCTTTTCATCCCCTCTCCCCCACATGCACCCAGATAGAAGAAAGGGGGTCAGGCATAAAGGGTGGAGGTCCCAGGGAGGCCATCCCATGACCCTAAGCCAAGATTCGGGCAACAACCTGCCGGGACTTATCATAGACCCAAAGGGATGCAGGAAAATAAGATTGATCGAATCCGGTCAATCAAGTATACGTATAATCTACCAAGAATCCGGGTCCCCTGGAGGGGCGATGGCCAGAGCGAGTTCACCGGAACCTGTGTCCGTAACTCCTCTGCGATTTGTCTTGAAGTTAAAAAGC
>JAZDGZ010000061.1:0-2583 GCA_043806375.1 Pseudomonadota bacterium
GGCAGCACCTCGGCCTGGAAGTTCTTCGATCAACTTCAGGAGGGAGGCGGTAACGATATCGGGTTCGGCAAGGATAGGGATATCCACAGAAGGGAGACCTTGATAGTCCATGCTCCACCCGTTGTGGATGTAAGAATCGACAGAACAATGGATTATCTTCGACTTGGCCTGTTCTTTTCCCCATGCCTCTTTCAAAGAGCCGGCAAGGTCAACCCAGTCAAGGCTGAGGAGGACATCGGCTTCGCGTATCAAGGCAAGGGCTTCGCTTGAAAGAAAAAGGCCGGGACCGGCTGCATGCAATGGATGACTTGTGGGAAAGGCAGAGCCCACTTTAATATTAGTGATCACCTTTGCACCAAGGGATTCGGCGAGCCGAACTCGACAATCCCAATCCGACTGCTTTCGGGAGACACGGCCGGCGAGGATGAGAGGTTGCCGGGCGTTCATGAGGAGATCGGCCGCTTTCCGAATGCTCTCCCGAGGCGCCTCTTGCGGCAATGCGGGGCTGAAACGGTTTACATCCGGGATAGGAACGGTTTCTTTCAGTTCGGCTTCCTGCATGGCCACATCGAGACAAACGTACACCGGGCCTTTGGGAGGCGTTTGAGCCATGAGTGAGGCCCTAAGCAGCGACTCCAATGCAGCAGTCGCCGATGCGGGCTGGTCATCCCACTTGGTATAATCACGCACCAGGGCGCCCTGATCCTTGGCCGTATGGATCCAGTCAATCCAGGGCCGGCGGAGGGCGGCATCGACCGGTCCGGTTCCCCCCAAAATGATCACGGGAACGCGATCGCACCATGCATTGAATATGGTCATGGTCGCATGCATCAGCCCCACATTGCTGTGAAGGATCACTCCCATGGGTTTCCCCGTGACCCTTGCATACCCATGGGCTATCGCCACAGCATGCTCTTCATGGAGGCAAAGGACCATTTGAGGGTTTTTGTTTCCAAGGTAGTTCACGATGCTGTCGTGAAGGTAACGAAAGCTCGCCCCCGGATTCAGTGCCACGAATTCTATGTTGAGCCGCCGCAGCATTTCCGCAATCGCATCGCTGGCAAAGCCCATGGGAAACTTGCCGGCATCCTTTGGACGCTCCATATCATGGATTGTTAAGACATCGGTCATCGATTTTGCCTCCTAGGTTCAGAATTTCAAGAATCCCCGTATCAGGCCGCTGCCGGTATTCCGTCGACATCTTCAAAGGCCGGAATCGAGATTTTCGTGGGCCGCACACCGGGGTTGAGAATGTCCTTTGCTAAGGCAGTAGAGCAAGAAGGCCGGTGGCACCGGCAATCAGAATCGCCCCAACCACGATTTTCCACGTGATGATCTCCGATTTTCTGAGAAAAACAGCGGCAAGGATGAGCACAAAAAACTGACTCGTCGCGGAGAGGGGCGAGACGATGACCACCTCACCCAGGCTCAGGGCATAAAATAGGCATATCTGGCCCATAACGGAGAGGAGCCCCGCAAGACCGAAGATCATCCAGCCCCGTGGGCTCTTCCATGCCGCCGTATCCGACCTCTTTTTTCGCAGAAATACAAAAAGAATCGGGAATGAAAAGGCGGCTATGCCCTGTATGGTCGTCCCAAGAACCGGCTCGTCATTGATATTCAACCCGATTTTTCTGAACACGTGCGAAAGGGCGTAGGCAGCTCCGGCCATGATCGGGAAGATCAGGTCCTTCCTGGACCACTTCTTCTCCGCCGCTCCCTCAGATTCTTCAGAGCTGATGACGGCCAGGCCGACCATGATGATCAGGGTCCCTGCGCCGATGCCGGGGGTCACTCTCTCACCAAGGATGGCCACCGCCGCTATCGCCGAAAACAGGGGTTGGGTTGCATAGAGTGATGCGGTAATGGAACTCCCTAAACGATTGATGCCGAGATAAAGCAGCAGTCTCCCGATGCAGGGGCCGGAGATTCCTGCCACGACGAAGCAGACAACGGCCTGGATCGTGATTTCAGGGATAGGCAAATAGAAAAGTAAGAGAAAGAGAGCGCCTATCAGTGAAAACCCCATGCTGATGAGCGCCCCGGAAAAGGTATCCATATTCCTCAGGCCGATCCGCGCAACAACCATGCTAAGGGCATAGAAGAAGGATGAGACAAGGGCCAGTAAGGGGGCCATGGACGACCTCGCACTATCTCGTGTCAGACGGTCTTTTTTACCAAATGTCTTTCGAGCGATTCCAGGATGCGGAGGGGTCTCTCCCGATGTTCGAGCTGCCTTACAAGCGTTTGCCACATGACGTTGGTCTTGGCCTCGGTAAAGATCCGGGTCGCTTTCTGTTGGGCCTCCTTGTCTTCCGTATATGTGGGCTCACCCAATAATTTTGCGACAAAAAGGGTCTTGACCGTTTTTTCCAGCAGATAGGCCGTTATGACGGCCTTTTCTATGGTTTCCCCGACAACGACAATCCCATGGTTTTTCAGGATGACGGCCTTTTCGTCACCCAGCCTTTCTGCCAAGGACTGTCCCAGCTCAGGGGTAACGATCAAATCCGTGACGAGATCAAAATAGGGCAGGGCTTTGGCAAACAGGACGCCCTCGTTGTTGACCGGCCGGAGGACTTG
>JAZDGZ010000062.1:0-3038 GCA_043806375.1 Pseudomonadota bacterium
GGAACATCCTATGAACGAGAAACATATCCACAAGATCGCAGCTGAACTCAATCTCAATCCCCATCAGGTGAAGGCCACGGCCGAGTTGTTTGCTGAAGGCGCCACCGTCCCCTTTATTGCCCGGTACAGAAAGGAGGTCACCGGATCCCTCGACGAGGTGGCCATCACGAGCATAAGGGATCGACTTGCCCAGCTTGAGGAATTGGACAAGCGGCGTGAGAGCATCATCAAGTCCCTCGAGGAGCGGGAGCTTCTTACAGACGAACTCAAAGAAAAGATCATGGCGGCCGAGACCATGACGACCCTCGAAGATATTTACCTGCCCTTTCGGCCCAAACGGCGCACTCGGGCCACCATGGCGCGGGAAAAGGGCCTGGAGCCGCTTGCCGCGATTCTTATGGAACAGGGGGAAGCGACGGATCCGCTCGCAGAGGCAGTCGCCTTTGTAGATACGGAAAAGGGAGTCGGATCGGTCGAGGATGCCCTTGCCGGCGCCAGGGATATCATTGCCGAGTGGGTGAATGAGAATCAGGAGGCGAGGGAAAAACTCCGATCCCTCTATGCGGTAAAGGGGACCTTTGTGGGAAAGGTGATCCCGGGAAAGGAGACGGAGGGCGCAAAGTACCGAGACTATTTTGACTGGGAAGAGCCGGTCGTCAAGGCCCCATCCCACCGAATCCTGGCCGTGCGACGGGGTGAAAAGGAGGGTTTCTTGGACCTTCGCGTCAAGGCGCCTGAAGAAGCGGCCCTGGCCCTTCTCGAAGCGCTGTTTGTGAAGGGAGAATGCCCTGCCTCTCAGCAAGTCAAGGAGGCCGTCCATGACGCCTACAAGCGGCTTCTCTCCTTCGCAATGGAAACGGAGATACGGATGGAGACCAAGGAGCGGGCTGACCAGGAGGCGATCAGGGTATTTTCCGAAAATCTCCGTGAGCTTCTCCTGACCTCTCCCTTGGGGCAGAAAAATGTCCTTGCCTTTGATCCGGGCATCCGAACCGGTTCTAAAATGGCCTGTCTCGATCCTCAGGGGCGGTTGCTCCACACGGAGACCATCTTTCTTTTTCAATCCGAAAAGAACAGATCCGCCTCCGGCGCCAGGGCGTTGGCTGTGTGCGAGACCTATGGGGCGGAAGCGATAGCGGTGGGAAACGGCACAGGAGGCAGGGAGACCGAATCCTTTCTGAGGGGGCTGGATCTCCCCGGAAAGATCCCTGTAGTGATGGTCAATGAGAGCGGGGCGTCGGTTTACTCGGCCTCCGAGGTGGCCAGGGCCGAGTTTCCCGATTTGGACGTGAGCTATCGCGGTGCAGTCTCCATCGGGCGGCGGCTCATGGACCCCTTGGCGGAATTGGTGAAGATCGATCCAAAGTCTATCGGCGTGGGGCAATACCAGCACGACGTCAACCAGCAGGCCCTCAAGAGAAGCCTGGATGACGTGGTGGTGAGCTGTGTGAATGCCGTGGGGGTTGAGGTCAATACGGCGAGCGAACAACTCCTGACCTACGTTTCAGGCCTCGGGCAGCAGCTGGCAAAAAACATCATCGCCTTTCGAAACGAGCACGGTCCCTTCTCCACGAGGGAAGATCTGAAAGCTGTGCCTCGCCTGGGGCCGAAGGCCTTTGAGCAGGGCGCGGGCTTTCTTCGAATCAGAAATGGGGCCAACCCCCTCGATGGAAGCGCCGTTCATCCTGAATCCTATGCCATCGTAGAGGCCATGGCCGGTGATCTCCAATGTCGTCTTCAAGACCTGCTCGAGAATGAGAGATTGCGGGAAAAGATAGATCTCACCCGGTACGCAACGGACAGGGTGGGCATGCCGACCCTTGAAGATATCCTTGCCGAACTGGCCAAGCCCGGTCGCGATCCCCGAAGGCATTTTGAAGGAGTGGAGTTTGCCGAAGGGATCAACAGGATTGAGGATCTCCGTCAGGGCATGAGGCTCCCCGGCGTCGTGACCAATGTCGCCGCCTTCGGCGCCTTTGTCGATGTGGGGGTCCACCAGGACGGTCTCGTTCATATCAGCCAACTGTCAGAGGGGTTTGTTAAAGACCCGCGCAAGGTGGTGAAGGTGAATCAGCATGTCACCGTCACCGTCCTGGCCGTGGACCTGGAAAGAAAAAGGATTTCACTCTCCATGAAGGAGGGGAGGCCCCAGGGCGGTTTGAAGGAGGAAAAACGGCCTGTAGCGCCCAAGACGAGGGAGAAGGCGGAGAGACCGGTGAGGAAAGAGCCCGGCCCCTTCAATAACCCTTTTGCCAAGGCTTTAAGAAAATGAAACGGGTACAAAGGGAAATGGTCTCGTAAAAAGTCAAACACGAGCATCCCGTTCATGGTTCGATATCCTTCGGTACCCTGGTCGCCTTTGGCGCCGCCGTAGGCGGGTAAACCTCAGGACAGGCTCCACCACGAACGGGAAATGAAATGGTTACGGGGCGCGACAGGCGTTCGCCCTGGGGTATGGTTCGATACCTCACCATGATCGGAAAGACCGTTCGACCTGAGGTATCGAAGGACGAACGGGGCGAACGGGACTTTTTGCTGTGAAAATACGCTCGTAGGGGCGGAGTTTATCTCCGCCCTGCGGGCGCACGTAAAGTGCGCCCCTACATTCTTGTACGCCTTTGGCGTATTCATCCATGGGGGTTGCCGGCACCCAGGGCATGAGCGTTTACGAAGGCATCAAGGGGGGCGGGGAGGGATATTTGGCAGTTGCAATGTGGCTACAATATAGTTACTATCGCGATCATTCGACCCTGGCAAGAGCCCCTCTAAGGGGCCCTTTGCGGAAAAGGAGATGACCCATGTCCGATGAGAAGAAGGGATCTGTTCTGATCGTAGGCGGCGGCATCGCCGGGATGCAGTCGGCCCTTGATCTGGCAAACTCCGGGTATTATGTCTATCTTGTGGAGAAGGCGCCCTCCATAGGCGGGGCCATGGCTCAACTGGATAAGACCTTCCCGACCAACGACTGCGCCATGTGAATTATCTCTCCGAAACTGGTCGAGGTCGGCCGGCATTTGAACATCGAACTCATCACCTAT
>JAZDGZ010000063.1:0-7102 GCA_043806375.1 Pseudomonadota bacterium
TCTTCATCACCGACCTGGTGGAATGCTTTCATCAGGATGGTTTAAAGGTAGGCTACGTGGTTGCAGGGGATGAGGACGAGGTGATGGGCATAGATGACCTTCCTTCCCTTGAAAAGGCCCAGAGACTCTTCAGCGGCAAGTTCCACCCCTGAACCTCCAGCTCTTATCCTTTGAGGAGCCGTTCCCTAAGCCACCCCTATCCTCTATGAGCGGAGTCGGTTCCATCCCTCCAACGAGGTGCGGCCCAACCCGGGGTGTCTTTTAGGCAGGTGCAATCAAATTCCTTCCGGGCGGTGCTCACGCCGCCAAAGTCTGAATAGAAGCACCGGATATGTAGTGGCGGGCTTTACGCCAGCCTCAAGTGGGCTGAACAGCCTCCTCTTTAGGCGGGGATAAACCCCGCCACTACGTTGCCTTGGGACGCTTATGAGGCTCATGGCGGCGTCTTCGGATTCAGCAACCTGCTAGTGCATGGTTGCACCCCCATCTACCACTATGGTCTGGCCTGTCATGAAGTCGCTATCATCCGAGGCCAGAAAAACGACGGCCCCTGTCAGATCTTCGGGCATTTCCTGCCGCTTGAAACAGCGGCTCATGACCACCGCATCGATGAATGATGCATCATGGATGGACTCCTCCTTCATAACCTCTGTGACCGTATACCCGGGAGCAATGGCATTTACGCAGATGCCGTCGTTCCCGACTTCCCTTGCCAGGGCTCGCGTAAGACCGATAACCCCTCCCTTGGAGGTGACATAATGAAGAAAGAGGGGGAGCCCTTTGAAGAAGACCCCGGAGGCTATATTGATGATCTTGCCTTTCCCCTGCTTCTTCATCCGGGGATAGACCGCCTTACAACAAAGAAACATGCCCTTGAGATTCACCCTCATCACATCGTCCCATTCCTGGCCTGAGATTTCAAAAAAGGGCTTGGTCTCGATGGTCGCGAAAATGGCAGCATTATTTATCAGGATATCGAGTCTCCCGAATCGATCGATGGTCCTGTTAACCATCTCCACCGTACTCTGCTCATCAGACACGTCGGTTTTGAGCGCCAGTGCCTCGCCCCCCTCCGAGACAATCTCCTGCTCGACCCGACCCCCATCAAGGATATCCGCGATGACAACCTTTGCCCCTTCCTTTGAAAGACGCAGGGCATAGGCCCTTCCTATGCCCTGGGCCCCTCCCGTAACAATAGCAACCTTGCCCGCCAGTTTCATACCCCATACCTCCTTTCAGATTTGAAACTATATCTCCCTGAAATTCGAAGAATTAAGTATCTCAACACACAGTCGTCTTCAGCCCCCATAACTGCTCAGGTGTTTAGGCTGAAGGCTGAAGTCTATCTACCTAAGTAGTTACCAGCCCCCATGTCATCCGACTGGCCACCAAAGCCATCGCCTCAGAGACCTCAAACATCCGTCTTTGTACCACATGGGCCCTATAAGAAACAACAGGTTGTTCCCCAAGGCCTGACCAGATACTTAGGTTTTCAGAAGACCCTGAGCCCATCTAAGGCCCCATAATTTCTAAGGGTTTCCCTTGACATTCAAAATTCTTTACCCCTATACTCCCTGGCAAATAGCAAAGCAACTCCAGCGGAGCGTATCAGGAATCAGGCCCACACCCGGTGTGTGCCTGAGCATGGGGTCAACCTTGCGGACGTCCTCTCTGCCCATTCGATATCGTTTTAGCCATGAGAGGTCGTCCCATGTCGCCGGCAGCGAAGTGACGACTTGATTATCACCGCTGCTTGGCCGGGATGAACGGAGGTCCACATGGCAAAGGAATCTTTAGGAGAACGACTCTGGTACAAATACTGGCCGGCCCAGGTCCCCAAGTGCCTCGACTATCCAGACTGCACCCTGGCCGAATTCCTCAGGGAGTCGGCGGCCAAACACGGCTCAAAACCGGCTATATTCTTTCTGGACGCCCAAGTCACCTATGGCCAGCTCTGGGACATGGTCCAGAGGCTTGCCACCGCCCTGTCCCGGCTCGGACTTAAAAAGGGGGAGACCTGTGCCCTCATGTTGCCCAACTCCATCCAGTTTGTGGTCTCCTTTTACGCCTGCCAACTCCTCGGGGTAACCGTGACCGCCATCAACCCCACCTACAAGGCGCTCGAGATCGAGCATCAACTCAAGGACTCCGGGACAAAGGTTCTGATCGTCCTGGACGCCGTCTTTGAAGAGGCCCGAGAGGCAATCAAGGGAACATCAGTTGAGATGATTATCGGGACAAACGTGGTGGACCTCTGCGGCTTCTCGGGGCTCAAGGTCCTCCTGGGAAAACTCCTCAAGAAGATACCGACTGGTGAACTGCCTGCCGACGCCCTCAGGCTGACCGACCTCCTCAAGACGGAGCCCGCCCCCCCTAATGTCCAGATCGACCCGGAGGAAGTGGCCGTCCTCCAATATACCGGAGGCACCACGGGTCTGCCCAAGGGGGCGATGCTGACTCACCGCAATGTGGTCGCCAACGCCGTCATGTGCGATGCCTGGCTTTGGAAAAGGGATCCCAACATGGGCATTGTGGGGGTCCTGCCCCTGTTTCACTCCTTCGCGATGACTACCGTTATGAACACGGCCATCCGCATTGGAGGCTTCCAGCTCTTGTTTCCCAAGCCCCCCGCGGATATGGCCGATCTTTGCGCGGCCATCGAGAAGTATTCGACAAAGGGCGGGCTCATCATGCCCGGCGTGGCCGTGCTTTTCAACAAGGTCAATAACCATCCCAAGGTCAAGAACTATGACCTGAGCGGACTCAAAATGGCGGTCTCCGGCGCCGGCCCCCTCCCCCTCGAAGTCCAGAACAAGTTTGAGGCACTGACGGGGTCCATTATCGTCGAAGGCTACGGCCTGAGCGAGGCCACGCCTGTCACCCACGCCAATCCCGTTTACGGCAGGCGCAAGCTGGGCACCATTGGGCTGCCTTATCCGGATACGGATATCAAGATCATGGACAAGGAGACAGGCACCAAGGAACTGCCGCCCCTGCCCTTTGCCGTGGCAGAGACGGGCGGTCTGACCAGGGAGCAGGCCGAAGAGGCCGTCTCCTATACCGGTGAGTTGGTCGTCAGAGGGCCGCAGGTGATGAAGGGATACCTGAATCGGCCTACGGAGACGGCTTCCACCATCCGGGACGGCTGGCTTTATACCGGCGATATCGCCTGCCTCGATTCGGAGGGCTATACGATCATCCGTGACCGGGCCAAGGACATGATCAAATTCAAGGGGTATGCCATCTTCCCGGCCGAGGTGGAGGATTTGCTCCACAGGCATCCCGATGTGCGAGGGGCAGCGGTGATCGGTATTCCCAACGAAAAGACGGGCGAGGTGGTCAAGGCCTTTATCGTGATAGACCCTGCCAAGCGCGGCCAGGTCAGCGTCGAACAGATCCAGGATTGGGCCAAGGACAAGATGACCCACTACAAGGTCCCGTCCCTCATCGAATTCCGAGATGAACTGCCTACTACCATGGTTGGTAAAATCCTGCGACGGGTTCTCAAAGAAGAGGAACTGGCCAAGATGAAAAAAGACCGACCCTGAACCTTCCTCCTCTATCCTGCTGCATGGGGGTTCACAATGAAGGCAATTTTTTTCCGGCGGGATAACAGGATTGGCCTCAGCCTTCGGCCAGACGCAGACCGACCTCCAGGGCCTTCTTGTTCATGTCCAGGAATTCGGCCGGGATTCTGTCCGCCAGGACCTTGACAAGGGATTTGACCTTGACCACAGGGGCAAAACCCAGCATGGCCCCCAACATACAGATATTGAAGACAACGGGCTTGCCTATGGTGTCCATAACAGCCTTATACATCCCAAGCTCCACCTGCCGCGCGTCGACTTTGCGCTGCTGCCTTACAAAATGACTGTCCGTCAATAGGAGGCCTCCCGGACGGATCAACTCCGAAAACTTGTTGTAGGCTTCCTGGGTCAGGCATATGAGGATATTGGGCTGATTCACCTTGGGGAACCGGATATCGCTGTCGGAGATAATGACGTCGGCCCGTGTCGCGCCGCCCCGGGCCTCTGGACCGTAGCTCTGAGACTGAACCGCATTCAGCCCCTCATGCAAGACCGCAGCCTCCGCCAGAATGATCGACGCTGTGACTACACCCTGCCCCCCTGAGCCTGAGAAAACGAGCCTGGATCTTTCCATAGGTTCTACTTTCCCTTCTTGGCCCTTTCCACGACTTTTCCGTATTCAGAGCAGTATTCGGGCCGCTCTTCTTGGACAAAGATACCCCTCTCTATCAAGCTCGGATCCCGGTCCTTTTTTTCTGAGCCCACGGGTACGGTATGGGTCTTGTAATGGTTCAGCATATCCACCGCATCACCGATCCTGTTTTTTCTACCGAAATAGGTGGGGCACTGGCTTAGAACTTCTACCACAGAGAAGCCCTTGTGCATGATCGCCTTCCCAATGATCTCTTTCAGGGACGTGACATGGTAGGTAGTGGCCCGCGCCACAAAGGAGGCCCCTGCCCCCTTGGCGAGTTCCACTATGTTAAAGGACTCAGAGATATTGCCGTAAGGGGCGGTGGTAGCCATCTTACCATAACCGGAAAGGGGTGAAAACTGTCCCCCGGTCATCCCGTAAATGCTGTTGTTCATGATAATCGCCGTCATATCGATGTTCCTTCGGGCTGCATGGATGAAGTGATTGCCCCCTATGGCAAGGGCATCCCCGTCCCCCATGGGAACGATGAGCGTCAAATCTGGTCGGGACAGTTTGACCCCCGTGGCAAAGGCCAGGGCCCTTCCGTGAATGGTGTGCAGCGTATGAAAATCCAGGTACCCCGATATCCGGGAGGAACATCCTATCCCGGTCACCATGACAATATCGCTTTTTTTCAGGCCAAGGCCGGCGATCGCCCTGACCAGGTTGTTCATGACCGTGCCGTGGCCACACCCGGGACACCAGAGGTGAGGCATAAACCTCTCACGAAGGTACTCCCTCACAGGCATAGGCTAGACTCCTTTTCCCTGGATAACCCGCAGGACGTTCCTGATATCCGTGGGGCTGATGAAGGTGCCGTCAATGCGGTTGGCCAGGAAAACCTTCTCCGGGTCGTCCAAAGCCTTTCTTACTTCCTGCAATATTTGCCCCATATTCATTTCCACAACCACCACGTGCCTGGCACGTTCACACCTCTCCCTGACCGCATCCGCAGGAAAGGGCCAAAGGGTCTGAAGTTCCAGCAATCCCATGCGCTCTCCGCGGGCCCTGCGGTTTTCGACCACATGGAGGGCGGACCTGGCAGTCGACCCATAGGAAATGAGGACGCACTCTGCATCATCCAGGTAAAATTCCTTCAAGTGAGTCATCTCATGGACGTGGCCCTCGATTTTGTCCACCAGGTGACGCACCAGGCCATAGGCAATCTTCGGATTGTCTGACGGGAAGCCCCACATGTCGTGTATTAGACCGGTCACATTATAGCGATGAACCCCTCCGAAATCGGACATGGGCAACCGGCCATCTTCCCTGGGCAGATAGGGGTGGTAGTCCGTCCCTTCCTTCACCGAGGTCCGAAGTCTTTGGACCAAGGGAATCTCACCCGGCTCGGGGAGGATCAACCTCTCCCTCATGTGACCTATGACTTCGTCGAGCAGAAGGATGACCGGGGTTCGGTAGGTTTCGGAGAGATTAAATGCCTCTACGGTAATGGCGAAGAGGTCCTGATGGTTGGAGGCGGTGAGGGCCACGATCGCGTGGTCCCCGTGCGTCCCCCACCGGGCCTGCATGACATCCCCCTGGCTTACCTTGGTGGGCAGTCCCGTTGACGGACCGCCCCTCTGGACATCCACAACCACACAGGGAACCTCAGCCATGACGGCATAACCGATGGCCTCCTGTTTTAGAGAAAATCCGGGGCCGCTCGTGGCCGTCATGGATTTGAGGCCTGTGAGAGAGGCCCCGATAATGGCGCACATGGAGGCGATTTCATCTTCCATCTGGATGAACTTTCCCCCCCTTTGCGGCAGACGAATGGCTAGAAGTTCGGCGATCTCCGTTGACGGGGTAATCGGATAGCCGGCAAAGAAATCGAGGCCCCCATAAAGTGCAGCCTCCACGCATGCCTCATTCCCTTGGACAAACAACACCTTATTTCCCATGTCGTTCTAACTTCCTCTTGAGTTTTGGATGCATGGATGGGGTTAGACCCTATGCCGTCGTGACTTCAATGGCCATATCAGGGCAGCGAAGTTCGCACAGTCCGCACCCATTGCATTGATCCGGGTCCTTCACAACGGCCTTTTGGTGATCGTTGAGTTCAAGGACCCCTTTAGGGCAAAAGGCAACACAGATGCCACACCCCTTGCAGTAGTCCGAATTGATCTCGAGTCCCAGATTCTCTTTCTTGAGGTCTTTTTTGGATGATGCCTTCACGACGCGGTCACCCCTCCTTCGGTCTCAAAACACTCTCCCCTGCGCTTGCAGGCCTAGCATAGCACAGTGCAAGGGGAGATGGAAGGCCGTATCGCCCCTATCTCTTTTTCCTCTCCTCGAATTCCTTCAGGGAATCCTGTCTCTCTTTTGTTGAAACGCAGGCAAGACAAGCCTCGATTTCAAAGTCCATCAAGGCCTCCAGACTCACTTCTCCCCGGGCCATATTCAGACCCTTCTTGATCATGCTCATGGAGAAGGAGGAATTCTTTGCGACCTTTTCTGCCATCGCTCTCGTCTCTTTCATCAGCGCCTCAAGGGGCACGGACTTGTTGACCAGCCCGATCCTCTCAGCCTCTTTCCCACCTATATATTCCGCCGTGAAAAGCAGCTCCTTGGCCTTCCCCGGGCCAATCAGATCCTGCACCAATCTCATTGCCCCGCCGGTCACCGAAGAGGTGACCCTCGCCTCCGGGGACCCTATCTGCGCCTCATCCGCCGCTATCCTGATGTCGCATGCCAGGGCCAGCTCGTATCCCGACCCGAGCGCGTATCCGTTGATGGCTGCAATCGTCGGTTTCTCAAACCGGATGATCTTTCTGGAGGTCTCCTGCAGCTCGACCAGGTAGTCCCGGTAGGCCTCCATGGTTCTCGTCTTGGATTCCTTTAGGTCCGCCCCTGTGGAAAAGGCCCTTCCCTCGCCGGTCAC
>JAZDGZ010000064.1:0-3275 GCA_043806375.1 Pseudomonadota bacterium
AATTCATCCATCAAGATATTTTGAAGAACAAAGGAGAAGGACAATGTACGAGAAGCTGGTTGAGGCAATCGTAAATATGCGCGAGGATGAGGCCATAACTTCTGCAAGGGAACTCCTGGACAAGGGGGAGGATCCTCTGAAGATCCTGGAGCAGTGCAGGAAAGCAGTGGAGATCGTGGGCGCTCAGTTTGAAAAGGGGGAGTGTTTCCTGCCTGAACTCATGATGACCGGGCATATGCTCGGTGAAATCTCGAATATGGTCAAGCCAGTGCTGTCAAGGGGATTGGAAGTTAAGCGTATCGGAAAAGTCCTTATAGGCACTGTGGAAGGAGATGTTCATGACATCGGCAAGAACATCGTCACCTTTTTGCTCGATGCAAATGGTTTCGAGGTCATGGATATCGGGATTGATGTCCCGCCTGAGAAGTTCGTCGAGGCCATCAGGAATTTTGATCCCAGGGTGGTGGGTCTCAGCGGCCTCCTGACCATCGCCTATGACTCCATGAAGAAGACCGTGCAGGCCATTGAAGAGGCAGGCCTTCGGAACAAGGTCAAGATCATGATCGGAGGGGGCCAGATGAGCGACAGGATCAAGGAATATGCAGGGGCCGATGCCTACGCCAAGGATGCCGTGGCAGGTGTCCTTCTTGCGAAGCAGTGGGTGGGGGGCAAGTGAGATGAAAGAGAGATGGACAGAAGTTGAATCTGGCGCGAAAGACAGGCAGGAGCAGCAGTTTGCCGCCTGGCTCTCAGGTGAAGGAATTCCCTTTGAAAGTCCCGAGGCAGAAAGGACCTACAAAGAACGGATCATCCTCTTCAAGGATGCGATTCAAATGCAAAAGCCTCCCCGGCGTGTGCCGGTCTGCCCATCGGCCGGCTTCTTCCCCGTCCACTATGCGGAATCGACCCATTTCGAGGCCATGTATGATGTCGACGCGCTGGTCCGGATCTGGGAGAAATACTGTACCGATTTTACGCCGGATGCATACAACCCCCCTACGGTTGTGCCGGGCAGGCCCCTCGATCTTTTAGATTTGACCCTCTACAAGTGGGCCGGCCATGGTGTCTCCAGGGAGCGGCCTTACCAGTTCGTTGAAGGGGAATATATGAAGGCCGGGGAATATCAGGATCTCATTGATGACCCGAGCGGGTTCTTCCTTCGAGTTTTCTTCCCCCGGATCTTTGGTGCCCTGAAACCCTTCGAGATGATGCCAAACTTCCCCCTGATCCATGAGCTCCTCCTTGTCCCACCCGGGCTTCTCCCTTTTGGGACGCCGGAGCTTCGGAAAGCGCTCAGCGATTTGATGGAGGCTGCGGCCGAGGCAACCTCCTGGGTCAAGAGGGTCCGGGCGATGAACGGATCCATCTTGGGGAAAGGGTACCCAGCTTTTTCAGGCGGCTTCTCGAAGGCTCCGTTCGATGTGATCGGGGACAGTCTTCGCGGCACGGCAGGGATTATGATGGACATGTACAGACACCCCGACGAACTTCTGGAGGCCTGCGAGAGGATAACCCCCTTCATGGTCAGGGCAGGCGTTGCGGCCGGAAAGGCCAACCGCCATCCCCTGATCTTCATCCCCCTCCACAAGGGGCCGGATGGGTTCATGTCGGACAAACAGTTCCGGACCTTCTACTGGCCCACCCTGAAGAAGGTCATCGTGGGTCTTGTCAACGAAGGTATGGTTCCGCTTCTCTTTGCAGAAGGCGGGTACAACTCTCGCCTGGACATCATCTCTGACGTGCCGAAGGGCATGACCATATGGTGGTTTGAACTGACGGACATGGCACGGGCGAAGGAGACCGTGGGAAAGGTCTCCTGCATTGCAGGCAATGTCCCTGTCTCTCTCCTCTGTACCGGAACAGAGGACGAGGTGAAGGACTACTGTAAGAAACTGATCGACACCGCGGGCAGGAATGGAGGATTTATCCTCTCCTCGAGTGCAGGGATGGAGGGGGCCAAGCCCGAGAATGTCAGGGCCATGATTGAGTTCAGCAAGGAGTATGGCGTCTGCTCTTGAAGACACCTGCCTGCCGGGCTGCAAAAAAACACCCTCAGGACCGCCTGTGGCAGGATTTAGGCGCCTTGCATCTGGCCATGCTTCACCAGTGGATCTCTCTCATCCAGGCCAGTCTGAAATATTCTATCAGGAAGAAAACAGGATCCGTAAAATCCTATTCTTTCCTATCCGAGGCTAAAACGCCGGCGGCGGCGATGTTCGTTTTTGGGAGATCATGCAAGATGATGCGTACGGCCTCGGGTTTGACATCCAAAGATTTCACGACGGCCTCGGTCATACTTGTAACAAGCTTTCGTTTCTGGTCTAACGTTCTTCCCTCAAACATATTGACGTGAATGATCGGCATTGGATCCTCCTCTTTCTCTCGACTCAACGAAGAAGTCGACAGGCAATTTTGTACCCTTCACGGAGCCGCAGCATCTCCCATCCTGAGACCGAACCGGGAGTCTTACTCTTTGTCCCCAGTGTCCGGTTTCAGACCTGCGGCCTTGATTCCAGAAACCGCACATAGTTCGTCATTCTCCGCTATGTCGCCGGACACTCCGGCAGATCCCAGGATCTCTCCCGAAGCAGAGCGAATGAGCACTCCTCCGGGAACGGGAACCATGCGGCCCCCGGACATGTCGGACAGGGATCCAAAGAACACTGGCATCTTCGCCGCACGACGGGCCAGTTCCCGGCCGCCGAATCCCATTCCAAGAACGCCCCACGCCTTCCCCATGGCAATCTCCGGCCGGATAAGACTGGAGCCGTCTTCCCGTTTCAAGGCCTTCAGTTGTCCCCCGGCATCCAGCACGGCCACGGTCAGGGGAGCAAAACCCATCTCCCTCCCTTTTCCCAAGGATTTGTCGACAATAATCGAAGCCATAGCGAGCGTCAGCCTATCCATCGGGTAACTTTCTCCTTCACGTTCATGATGAGGCATCATAACATATATCATCTTGTTGTTGTCAAGAGAAAGTAAGCGAAACGGATGGTTGTGCTGGAATAGAGGGTGTTCGTCTGATATAATTAACTGATTCGGTAAGAAAACCTATGAAGGTGTTGCCCCTCCGTGGAAAAGGAAGACCTGTCAAAACTGAAAATCGATGAATCGGTCAGAACATTCAGGCCCAACAGGAGCCGGAAAAGAATCTATCTGGCGGCATTCATTATCCTGGCTATCATTGCCGTAGTGCTCTACGTCAGCGGTATCATCTCCACGGCAATCCCCGTGGAAATCGCTACCGTCTCTCAGATCTTTCCGTCTCAGACCTT
>JAZDGZ010000065.1:0-7195 GCA_043806375.1 Pseudomonadota bacterium
CGGCTTATCGTACCGGCAAAGGCACCAATTCAAGACCCGACTCCAGAGCCTCTTCATGGCTAAATCAAAAATCAGGACGTGACCCCGATGTCCGTAACCCGACCCCCAACCAAACCCCCGTAGGATGGGTTGAGTTTGCGAAACCCATCAACTTCCATCTTTCCGTAAGATGGGTTGAGCCATTCGACTTCTGCTCATGGCCCTGAGTCCAATCGAAGGGCCTGCGAAACCCATCACTCCCGCATGGGCAATCACGCTATGCCCTTTGCGCCATGCGCTTTGCACCGTGCCCATGGCCTGACCCCTCTCTGCTATGTCAGAGTGCGGCCCCGTTGTCCTCCTCCGGCTTCTCTTCGCGCAGCAATTTGAATACAAGGCCGTAAAAACTGTCATCTTGAGACATATATTTCCAGCCCAATTGAATATGGCAGTTCCGGCAGAGCTGAATTTGCCACGAATAACCCCGGAACCAGGAATACCCATTTGAGATCCTTTCAACGCCCACGCATCCCGGGGCATTGCGATAACAGCCCAGCCGGACAACGTGACCGTAATAGGGAAAGTCATGATGGTGGCGGCCGCGAAAATCAATCTTTTCAGACACCCTGGTGACAAGATGGCCGCAGGAAGCGCAAACAAGTCGCCATTCCCGGATGTTGTCATCCTCTTCATGCTCAAAGATAGAAGGTTTCTTCTCCAGGTAGGTCAGGTGATCAATGTCCTCTTTCGAGGGGTCTCTCCCTGAAGACCTTTCGGTGATGATGGAGGGCGATTCATCTTTTTCAAAATCTTTTGCCATGCTTATTAGATTAAATGGAAACATGGTACTTTTCAACCCCTGTTTTGATTCCATCCGGAAACAATTCATTGATAAGGCATGGGGTCACATCCCAAACCATCTCAATCTGTTGCCTTGGTCCTACCCAGGATCCGATTTCCACCTCCCCCGTGACAAGCAGCCCTATTCCTCGGCCAAAGATCTTCCCCTGTCTTTTTCCAACACATTTTATATATTGACAACTTTTTCTCATAAGTTATACTTTCTCTTATAAGGAGGCTTATTATGGCGGTTGTACAAATATCTCCTAAAGGTCAAATTTTAATCCCCAAAAAGATCAGGGAGAAATACGGCGTCAAACCGGGTGGGAAGGTGCATATTCTTGAAGACCCCGATGGAATTATCATAAGACCCGCTCCCGAAGACCCGATTGAGACGGCCTGCGGTTTCCTGGAGGGGGATTTTTTCGCTGACCGAGGATCTGTCAAGAGAGCGTCATGAAGAGCAAGAGCATGAAGCAGCCCATCGTTCTCGATAGTTTTGCCCTCGTGAGTTTCTTTCACAGGGAGCCGGGATGGGAACAGGTCCGTTCGATCCTCCGTGATCTCTCCAGTGGCGGCGAAAAGGCCGTGCTGTGCCGGATCAACTGGGGCGAATTCTACTATATCGTCAGGAGGCGGGTAGGAAAGTCCAGGGCGGATGAGGCCCTGTTGCTGCTTGAGCAACTCCCCGTGGAAATCACTTCTGTCGACGACCAACTCGTGAGAGAGGCCGCGGAAATCAAAGCGGATTATCCCGTTGCCTACGCCGACGCTTTCTGTATTGCGGCGGCAAAGCGCGTCAACGGCAAGATCGTCACGAGCGATCCTGAGTTCAAGGCCGTGGAAGGATTCGTTCCTGTGCTCTGGCTCAAGGCCCGGAAGAGCAAAGCGTAGGGAGCGAACCGAAGGACCGATCGCTCTCCCGACCCCTAATCCTGTCGAAACAATGCAGATCTTAAAAGCCTCATTTCGGGGTCAAAAAAGCGGTTATAGGCCCGATTTTGACCTCATTCTCTATGCCTTCTTAAACCATTCCAGTCCGTTACCGTGGCCCGACCCCCGGGCCTTCACTTTGGGATAGTCCCAGGGACTTCCTCACCTCACCATCACCCAAAAAATTCTTGACAAAGTCTTATGATTTTGTTATCGGATAAATCGAGCGCTTGTTCGATGTTATTGTTGCCAAGTGATATAGATCGGGTGTTTTGCCGAAGGATGGCAACCGCGATCGCTCTGGAAAGAAAGGATTAGAAGAATTGAGGCGAATGCGCGGACGGTAAGCATGTTGGGATGCTGTCCATTTCCAAGTTGCTCTCGTAAGACATGGCTGGTGGTACCTTGAAATGCCCGGGAGAGTCCCTGGCTGGTTGGTGTATGAGAACGAGATGATCAATGGACTATGAGAGGAGGGGAAAATGCGTTCGATAAAAATTTTGTTTTTCTGTTTGCTGATTAGTCTAATTGTGCTGAGCATTCCAATCACGGGTAAATCAGCCTTGGCGGCAGGAACCGCAGCGCCTGTAGCTAAAACAAACCCGGGATTGCCCCCAATTATTTCGATGGGTAGCTTGGCACCAGGAACTGCCACTCATGCTTGGGCTGCCGGTTTGGCTGATTTGGTAACCAAGAATACGCCAATGAAATTATTAATCGAATCCTATCCAGGGCCCGCCGCGGTTTTTCCCATGATGGCAAAGGGCAGTGTTGATTTAGAGGGGTGCCCTTCCCCTGAGGTATATTGGGCTTTTCATGGGGATCACGGGTACAAGGAGGCGACAGGGGGAAAAGGCTATAAAGGATTGCGCTTACTTTTTCTGGACGCCGTATATACTGTTGGCCTCGTTACGGGGGCTGACACAGGTATAACAACTACCCGCGAACTGAAAGGCAAGAGGATTGCCCTTGTTGCTCCTGTTCTCCTCTCTGCGTATTTATCTATTCAGGCGAGCGTAGCCAACGGTGGTTGGACGGAAAAAGATGTCGTTTATGTACCAGTAGGAAGCCCTACAGAGGGGAAAAAGCTGAATGTGGAGAAGAAAGTGGATGCCAGCAGCCATCCTGTGGGTGCGGCGGATGTGGAAGAAATCTCTGCCGCTCGGGGTGGAGCCCGTTTTATTTCATTGGACCCTTCTGCTGAAGCGACAATGCGTGCAAAAAAATTTCATCCAGCGATCCCACAGCTGATAAAGAAGGGTAAGGCGACCGGAGTCCCTGAGGATACCTGGTTAAATACCTTTCGCAATGCAGTGGTTTCCTGGGAGACTTTGCCGGACGAGGCCGCCTACGTCATCGTCGAAGCCATGTGGAATAATGTGGAAAAATACCAGAAAGTGCATGTCCTCTTGAGGGGCCTGACCAGGGAAAGATTGGCCACTACTGAAGCTACTGTCCCTTACCATCCCGGAGCCGTTAAATTCTATAAGGCAAAGGGTCTGTGGACCGACGAACTGGAGAACGACCAGAAGGCCCTACTGGAGGGAAAGCGTTAACTCAGCCTGGCCGATCTCAATACCACCTCGTTAAGGTTTAAGGAGAAGTTGCCTCTTTTAGCCTCCGGGGAATTGAAATACTATGAATACCGATGAGCCTGCACGGCTCCGGCAACATAAAGGGGCGATGAGTTATGCGATTTCCATTTTACTCACCGCCCTTCCTATATGGGGGCTGGCCTACTTTTTCGATGCCCACATATACTTAGGGATCAGGTTTACTTTGCCCCAATACATCGGGGGTTTTCTGGCCTTGGTTCTTGGTTTGACCTTTCTTAAGTTCCCAGCCAAGAAAATCGCCCCGAGGAGCCTATTACCCTGGTATGACATCCCTTTGGTCCTTTTGGGCTTTACAGTGGGTGTATATCTAGTCCTCTACCACCCGGATATTGAAGGCCGCCATTACGTAGTTACACCCTTTGAGGTGTTTCTGGGGGCCACTGCCATCTTGCTGATTCTTGAGGCGGCTAGGCGCACTACAGGCTTGATTTTACCTGTAATGGGCTTTTTTTTCCTCTTTTACGCCCTTTATACCAATATCTTCCCTGGCATACTCCAAGGTAAGGGACACAGTTTCGACCGGGTAGTGTCTTATCTTTATTTGACGGAATCAGGCATTCTTGGCATAGCCCTGCATATGGCTTCTACTATTGTAGTGGCTTATGTTCTTTTTGGGGAGGCTCTTCTTGCCTCAGGTGGCGGCAAACTCGTTAGCGACCTGTGCCTCGCCTTGGTAGGGAGGTTTAGGGGCGGTCCGGCGAAGGTAGCTGTAATAGCCAGCGCCTTTTTTGGAACCATGTCTGGAAGTCCGGGGGCCAATGTGGTAGTCACGGGGACTTTTACCATTCCTATGATGAAACGCGCTGGCTATAAACCCCATTTTGCCGCGGCTGTGGAGGCCGTTTCCTCAACAGGCGGACTTATTGCGCCCCCAGTTATGGGAGTTGCCGCTTTCCTGATGGCGGAATTCCTGGGGACAAGTTATACGAATGTAGTTATTGCTGCTACTTTGCCCGCGGCTCTTTATTTTATCGGTGTATTTGCCCAAGTAGATTTCGAGGCAGCGAAGCAAGGTCTTCGCGGTTTAAATTCCCAGGATTTTCCCCCGCTCAGACAAACCTTAAAGATTAGCTGGCAACTGTTATTTCCCCTGGCTGTCCTGATTTACTTTTTGCTGATAGCCAGGATTACACCGACGACAGCTGGTTTGTACGCTATCCTAGCTACTATTTTGGCCAGTTTATGGCGGCGGCAATCCCGTTTGGGGCCGAAGAAGCTCCTGCTGGTCCTGCAAAAAACTGCAGAGAGCATGTTGAACATCGGTATTATCACTGCTTTTGTGGGCATTATAATAGGCTGTACATACCTGACGGGTCTGGGCTTGAACCTTTCTGTCGTCCTTACCTCCGTGGCGGGCGGTAATGTCGCGCTGCTATTGGTCTTAGCCGCGGCTACCAGCCTCTTGCTAGGTATGGGTATGCCTTCAGTCGCTTGCTATGCCCTCCTGGCGACCCTAATCGGTCCAGCTTTAAAGGAGTTAGGTGTCGACCTCTTTGGCGCTCACTTGTTTTTGCTTTATTTCGGAGCAATGTCGTTTATTACACCACCGGTAGCTCCAGCCGTTATTATTGCCGCAGGAATGGCGAAGTCATCATTTATTCGAGTTGGGTGGCAGGCGTGCCGTTTAGGAATAGTGGCTTACCTAGCACCTTTTATCTTTGTTCTTAACCCGGTCCTGCTGATGAAAGGAGGGGTTGCAGAGATTGCCTTTAGTTTCTTAACGGCGGCTATCGGGGTTGTGCTTTTAGCGGCATCTCTGGAAGGATATATGTTCAAGCGTATGAACTGGCTGGAAAGAATTGCTTTCCTGATAGGAGGTGTTGCGCTCTTTATTCCCGGCTGGGGAACAGATATGATAGGGGCAATGCCTATCGCTTACGTTTGTTTCAAGGAGCGACAGGCCTTGCTGACTTTACCGGCGCGCTTCGTCCAATGGCGTCGCACGGGGTAGCGCAGTCACTGGGGGTAGGTCTACACTTTTGACAAACTGAGGGCCTTCACCAAATCTCTGAGCGTTTTTCTCATTCTTCTGTCCTTGACTATTTGCCCCCTGATGCGGCCGACTGGCCAGGGACACCCCGGATTTTCCAATGCCAACCCGCTCACCGATCTCCTTCAGCCTCTTCTTCCCGCTGTACCTCTGGCAGAGATAAAATTTCACCCTTCTCGAAAGGACTTGGTCTTCGCCTAGCACCGACTCGACTTGCCCGAACCCCCACCATCTGGCAAGAGTGTAGACCTGACCTCTCTCTCGGCTCCCCTATTAGATGGGGGAAAACCCTGACCCTTGACTGTGTCCAGAAACGCCGAGGGTTTTTACCACAGTTGTGCTCTCTGAACAGCCGAATATGGAGACGATATCTGTCAACGGTGAAGGTTTGACCCCAATTTCACTTGCGTCCTTTCATTTTCTTACCGTGGCCCGCCCCCCCACGAACAGGACGCGCAGTTTCCAGCCGGATCCATAAACGAATCAATCCTCTTGTCTCCAGGGGCTCAATTTCTTGACTTTTTCGTATTCCTGTTTCCAGGCCTCTAGGCCACGCTTGAAATAAAAATAATCAAAAGCGTCAGGTTGAGGTTCTATGAGCTTTTTATATAAAGCGGGGATACGATCGTGATTCTGCCCGGGTCGGCATAGTAAGGGCTGGTGGGTCCTCAGGTCTTTAGGGGGAACAAGATCTTCTTCCTCGAAATATTTGCTCCTCAGATACCAAAGTCTTTCCATATCAAGGGTACAAAACGCGATCCCCGCACCCAGTGACGATCCCAAGGTATTTTCAGGCCCTGCGACAAAAGAGCCTCTGGGTGACGTCTTGAAAAAGACATTGGTCGTCGTGACGACATAAACCAAGTTTTCGGCAGCCCTTGCTCTTGCGATGCAATGCCATGTGCTCATTTCATGACCATTTCCGGCAATATTCCCTTCTCTGTCATACCGCAACATTGCCGTCTTGCTGTGTATCCCCCCTATCGGTGCCAGTATAATTTCGGCGCCCTCCAGCATCTCTATCCGTGATAACTCAGGGACCCACAGTTCGGAACAAATCAGGAGGCCAATTTTCCCCAAGTCCGTGTCCGCGACCATAAGTTCGTCTCCGGGCAATATGTGCATCCTCCCGCCATAGAAGTAGCCGTTAAGAATCGGATGGGTCGGCTGGCACCGCCTATAATTCGCCAAAATATCCCCATTCGGCGAAATGAGCTTATTGCAGAGATAGAACGCACCCTCCACTTCTTTGCTTTCTTCGAGATTCCCTGCGCTGATGAAGACACCATGCTCCTTCGCCTTCTCGCACAACATTTCAATCGGTGTAGAATCGAGTTTCCCTCCGCTGTCCATGGGCCCGCTGCAAGGCCCCGGGAAACCCTCCGGAAAGCACACGAGGTGGGCACCTTCGGCGGCGGCCTCATCAACATAATCTACGGCCCTAAATGCGTTTTCCCACTCATCTTCCCCGTAAACGGCTAGCGGTGAGACCCCTGCAACTTTAACTCTCTTCATTTTTCCCATGGCATCTCCTTATTGATTCTCAATGCCGGCCTCATTTGTTGATGACCTTCCGTGATGGGACCATCATGTCCAACCCCATCAAGCTTCAACCCGGAATGATCGCCGTCCCGAGTCTCAAGATAAAACTCGGTCTGATGCGATTTGATCTTGAGACTAGCCTCTGATCACCGGCAAAACCAGAAATGACCTGTATTGGCTGTTATGATAAACTGTGTGTTTTATGTTTTCCATTTTTGGGAGATGAAAATGAATAGGTGACGATGAATCTTCATAGGGGGTATCTTCTCCCTTTATGACCAATTGCAGGGAATGA